>JAHEDF010000483.1 GCA_024641365.1 Planctomycetota bacterium
TGGCGCGCCGTTGGACCGCGTTGCTATTTTAGATAATTTTAGTTGGGCAAAATGTACTGATCCTGAAGTATTTGGCGCATTGGTTCGCGCATGCCAAGCATGTTATGATTATGCGCTTTATTACGGAACGCCGTTTATTTCCGGTAAAGATAGTTTATCGAATGAGTTTACCTATCACGGTAAAACCATTAAAATTCCGCACACCTTATTAATTACCGCCATGACCGTAATGCCGGATGTACGACGTGCGATTACGATGGATGTAAAACGCCCCGGTGATCAGGTTATTGTTGTTGGCTTAACGCGAAACGAAATGGGCGGTAGTGAATATCTTAATTATCTTGGCGTTAAAGGCGGATTAATTCCACGTGTTGATCAAGCTCTGTCTAAACCATTATTGGACGCAATCAGTGGTTTAACGGCAGCCGGTTTAGTTAATGCAGCACATGATTGTAGTGATGGTGGATTAGCAGTCACTTTGGCAGAAATGGCTTTTGCTGGCGGCTATGGCATGGAGATAGACGCAACTGCAATTCCACGATCTGGCGTAACAACTTTAGATCGTGCTTTATTTAGCGAGTCGCAAAGTCGCATCGTGGTGACTGCGCCGAAGGGTTCCATTCGTGAAATTCATCAGCGTTTAGCGCATCTCCCACACGCCGTAATCGGTGAGGTGGTGCCCGAATCCACGCTCACCATTGCTGGTCTCGATAGCCAAGTGCGCAGTGATATCGCAGTGCTCAAAGCGGCCTGGCAAGAACCATTGTCGGTAATGGCGAGCTAAAACAGTGAAAAACATCATCTCGTTCACAAGGAGTTTTGGTATTTAGTGGCGATTATGCTCATGGTGCAGGGGGCGATGCTTGCCTCCTGCGAACTGATGCCACACTGCCGACCGGCTCATGGAAATCGTCATCTATCTGATAGCTGTTGCCTTCTTGTTGGTTCTTAACGGCTTTTTTGTTCTTGCAGAATTCGCCATTGTCAAAGTGCGCTCAAGCCGCATTGAAGAACTTATCGATCAAGGCGAAAAGCGCGCTAATTTAGTAGCAGAAATTCAATCAAAATTGGATGAGTATTTAAGCGTCTGCCAAGTTGGCATTACCTTTGCCAGTGTGGCCTTGGGTATGGTCGGTAAAAAAGCGACCGATGCTATTATGGGTGCCGAAGCAGGACCTGACGGTGATATGGTACGCTATGTCATTGCTATGGCGGTATCGTATATCGTGGTGTCTGGTTCTCATATCGTCATTGGCGAATTAGTTCCCAAATCGATAGCAATTCGCGTCGCAGATAAAGCATCTATTTTTTCTGCGCGACCACTTCGTTTTTTCCATGCCTTATTCTTTGCTCCATTATGGATATTGAATCGTTTAGCCACGGTCTGTTTACGTTTAATTGGTTTTAAGGGCGAAGCAAAAGAAGAGCATCACAGCGAAGATGAACTGCGTATTATTTTAGAGCAAAGTCAAACACGTGGACTTTTATCATTTCGGCGATTATTATTCTTGGAAAACGTATTCGATTTGGGCGACTTAAAGGTGAAAGATGCGATGCGTCCGCGTAGCCAAGTGCGCAGTATCAATGCGAAATTAAATTGGACAGAGACGGTACAGTTTATTCGTACCTGGCGGTTTTCCCGATATCCTTTGATTGATGATGATCCAGAAAAGCCGATCGGTATCATCTATGTGAAAAATTTGTTTTTTGAAAAAGGATCAGCGGAGGAAGCGCCTGACTTAGTTAAATTAGCCCGTCCTTATTTAACCACTTCAGATGTCACTCCTTTGGAATCGCTGTTGGTAGAAATGCAGCGTAAATTTATACATATTGCCTTGGTCCACGATGCTGAACGTAAATGGGTCGGCATGATAACGATGGAAGATATAATAGAAGAAATTATTGGAACGGTTCGCGACGAATTTGAAACCGAGGAACAATTATCATTGGCTGAAGCGATTACTCCTGGGCGCATCGTTTTAGACATAGATGCAGTCAGTATTTCAGATGCGGTGCGCCAATCGTTGCAGTTAATTCCTTCGGCCGACTTACCACTTAGTAAAGATATTATTATTCCATCTATTTTAGAACGTGAACGTTTAGCGAGCACCTATTTAGGACGCGGCATTGCAATGCCGCATGCACGTTTAATGGGTATTACCAAACCAGCCGTTTTAATTGTTCGTTCCAGTAAAGGTATTGTTGTCGGGCATGGTACGGAACGTGCTAAAATTTTATTTGTATTGCTCACCCCAGCTGGGCAGCCGCGTATCCATCAACGTTTACAAGCACGTATTGCACAATTATTGGATAGTAGTGAATACGTCGAAGAGCGCATCGAAGAAGCGGAAGATGCGCATGGTATACTGGAAGCTATTCGCACCGGTGAAATGGCGAGCTTAGGTTAATTAAATTAAAGTGAGCTCAACAGCGGGGAAACTGCGTTCACAATAGACGCAGCGCACTTCTAGTGGGGCGGTGTTTATAACTTCTAACCGCGTGACCCATTTTTCATAATTAGTTACACAATTCGGATTCGCACATTTAGCAATGTCTTCAAATAATTTGGGCATCGCGACCGTGAATTTATTAACGACGCGCGTATCACGAATAATGCTAACTGACGCACTTGGTGCGATTAAAGCTAAGCGTGACAAGGTACGTTGATCTAACTCGCGGCCGCTAATTTTAACAACGCCTTTGCGTCCCAGGCGCGCAGAACGTAAATTCATACCGATAGAAACTTGGTCGTGTTCGCTGGCGAGCATATTGGCGACTTTTAAAGTCATATGTCCAGGAATGTGGTCAATTACTGTTCCGTGGACGATAGCTTCTACTTGTCGAATGCGAGAATTACTGGAGGTAGGGGGGTCACTGGCCATGCCGCACGAACCTTTCTACACATCGCATTATGGACATACACCAGGTGCTTTCAGTGACTGATATCATGCGCCTAACACCAAACTTACTAAAGCTTGTCGTACAGGTATGCCATTTCCGGCTTGCGCAAAATAATGTGCATGCGGCGTTAAATCGACATCGCGGTCAATTTCGTTCACACGTGGTAGTGGATGGAGAATGCGTAATTGTTCATTTGCGCCAGCTAACATGCCTGCATTAATGCGATAGCTGTGGCGAATGTGGTCAAATTCCAAAGGATCGGGAAAACGTTCTTCTTGCAGGCGCGTCATGTATAAAACGTCAGCTTGTTGAATGGCGTCTTGTAGCGACGGCAATTCAACACAGGAAACGCCAGCAGTAGTAGCGTGCTTAATATATTGATCTGGCATTTCTAAGCCACGCGGCGCTACCATTAATAATTTTACGCGGAAGTGGCACAATGCGGTGAGTAAACTATGAACGGTG
>JAHEDF010000057.1 GCA_024641365.1 Planctomycetota bacterium
TTGTTTTTCAGGAGTTGAGGCATTGGCACCGCCATTGGCGTGTATTGGGGCAATGGTAGGCATAAATTTACGAATCTTATCAGCTAAGCCGCGTACTTTTTGATTGCGTTGGCGCGTCGCGGCTAAGGCATCGGTTTGGCCAGTGAGTTTTAATTTTTCGAATCCAACTAAATCTTTTGCTTCGTGGGTTTCATGATCATGTAAAAATTCTAACATAGAATTTTCAGCCTGAATGCCATCGGGATTTAAAACTGATTTAAATAATTCATCATATGCGGTATGTGGATCGGCGTAGCAGTAATTGCGTTGATGAGGGGCAGGGGCGGAATACCCAGAAACAATGCCAGTGCGGAAACTGTTATAATTACCGGTTAGTGATAATTCGACGTGACCATAGGGGGAGGGATACAATTTAGCCAATTCAAAATCAATGGTCGCACGCTTTATTGCGCTGAGGGAACCGCGATTTGATTTAAAACACCCTAGAATAGATTGATAAGAAAAGTGGCCATTTTCATTCATCTTGCATGACAAACCTTGGAGGATGGTCATGTGCTTTTTATACGGGTTGAGGGCATGGAGCCACGCAGGTAATTCATGTTTGGCGAGGTCGGCCTCAAACGCTCCCTTTTTCTTGTCTTTTTCTTTATCAGCTTCAGAAAATGTTGGCAGTGCTAATTCATGTGGACGTAAGCCGTTTGATTTGCGAATAAAGACAAAGCGTCGCGGAGTGGCTGACGCGCCTTCTGCTGAAAAAACCATCTGTGGATATGCCAATGCCGCAGCGGATGCAGCGGTAGCGGAGAGAAAGCTACGACGATTTAACCACATGGTTTAATGCTCCAAGGCTTTACGGTAGATAAAGGAATCAGAGGTGAGCAATGAAATAATCACGGCATCGAAGCTGCCGCCACTTTTGAGGTAGGCTTGATCTGCATCAATTAAGGTTTTTGAATCAGACAACATTTCATTGCGGCCTAAGAAATAACGGAATGCGTAACGGATAATGGATTGGCGTACTTTGGTCGATTTGCCAAGCCGATCAATTAATTCCAAGGCATCATTTACATCTCCATCCAAGGCTTTGTCATCAGTGCCAGCTAAATTGCCTTTGGAATCAATTGGGAGCGTTTTAAAAATGTCACGTAAATCGACATACACTTTAGCTTTGTCTAGACCCTTTTGTACTAAATTATCTGGATGTTCTAAACTTTCCTCCTGACGGTAGCGACCAAAATCATCATATATTTCAAAAGTGAGACCGAGTGGATTCATTAATTTATGGCAAGACATACAATAATCATCATTAGTTTTTGCATCTAAACGTTGACGCAATGTTTTATGATGATCTTCAGGGATGACGGCATCAACCGTGATTGGGACATCAGGAATACTGCCGGCAAGTAATTTTTCACGAATCCATTTACCGCGATGAATCGGGTCGGTTTCAGTATTTTTTGCATGGGCGATTAACCACGCGGGATGGGTTAACATGCCCTTGCGATGTTGGATCTTTGCAGGTTGCGTAGTCGGATAATTCCAATTATCTAAAGCAATATTATAAAATTTAGCGACTTCAGCACCGTCTAAGCCATTTCCTGATTGCTGATTGGCTTCACCTGGTCCAAATGGAGGCGCTGAGGTTTGTCCTTTATCAAATCGCACAATATAGCTGGCCATTTTTTCTTTAAAAAGTCGTAACGGATCGCGACCTGGCCGTGGTTCCAACGCTTTAGCATCAATGCCAGGTATTTCTATTTTTTCAAGGAATTCTCTGTGTTTAACAAAATCTTCTTGCGTGAAATTTTTCCAGTCAGTGTCTTTAAAATGTTCATAGATAGCGAGCAAGTGATCTGATGCTGCTTTCATGGCATCATTATCACCGGAATGAAACACATAAAATTTATCAGAAGTTAATAACTCTTCGAAAACATTTTTGTCAGCACGTAATATCGATTCAATTAGGCGATCAGCTTCGCTGACTAAATATGAGCGAGAATTTTCATAATTACCACCAAAGCGTTTATTATCTTTAAAGATGCCGAGCAAATTGGGATAGCCAAAGAATTCACGGAAAAAACGCAATTTGCGAATTGGTATATTGGTATAACTGTCAACACGCTGACGACTGATTGTTTCGTCAATGAGATAAAGTTGGTCGCGTCGAGCTAACATGCGAGTTACTTCGCGGCGATAATCTTCTCTGGTATTTAATTTCCCAGCTTGGGCTGCAGCGGCTAATTCCTTATCAGGGCTGCTGTCAGTGAGTGCATAGGCTAACGCGTAACTTGCGTCACGCGATGACAACATGCGACGGCCATGTTCATCAGCTTGGCCTTGACCAAACTCATAGCGATATACAAAATCTGATCGTAACAAAACAGATTGAATTAGCTTGTCTATTCCTTGTTGCGCGTCGCTTATGGGAAAATAATTACGCGCTAATGATTGGTAGCGGCTACGTTCATCGCTTGTGGGGGAACGCTCAAGTATTTTTAGAAATAATTGCTCAACTAGCTGATCAATTTTACCTGCCTCAATTGATTTTGCGTAATTTTCGTTTTCTTTTTGAAACTGCTCATCCCAATAGGCAACGCACTTTTCTATGATATCAGCATAGGTGTCATTTTGCTTGCGATTTGTGCGAATAGCTTTGTGAAGAGCCATCATTTCTTCTTGAGGTAGTTCTTTATAAACGGGCTCTTTAATTCGCTGAGCGTAATTGGCTTTAATGATTAATGCGCGCCATTCTTCCATGTAATTACGCAAGAACGTAATGCGTGATGCTATTTTGCGTTCATTGACACCTTCAAAAAACCATGCTTTTTCACAGTGATCAATAAGATCTTTGTCATTTTTGGCGTTTTTTTCTACCCCGCGCATGGTCTTGTAGATAATGGCTAATTCTTCGTTTCCTGGGTTTGCCGAAGCAAAGCCTGATTTCTTGTACGCTTTTTTGTCGTCATCCTTGTTGCTTATTGGTTTTGGCGGATCGATTTTAATGGCAACAAATTGGGGAAGTAGTGACTGGTGTTTATCCTTATAGATATCTATGAGCATCCGTTCGATAAAATTATTTAAAAATATTTTTCGTTCTGCGACTTGGCGTTCATGATTCCATTGTCCATCCATAATGCCATTAATGCCTGGTAAGTAACCATTATTTTTCTTTGCCATCGCCATCATAGCGCTCGCGGTTTCCTTGGCATTGGTCAGCATGGTCAGCAAATGACCGCCGCCGAGGGTTTCATTCGCATAGTACCGAACACCAGAGTTCGTCGGCAACAAAAAAGGATTTGTTAAATTAACTACGGTTGGAGTTCGGCCTAGAATAGAGGCGCGCCTTTTTGGCCCTACAAATTGGGTGTGACGCTGGTTGAAAATCGTGCTAAACTTATTATTAAAGATATATTCACTAATCATCCAGCGACGATCATAGGTAAAGCCTGGAATATTTTTATATTCACCAGAAAACAATTTTTGATGGTCAAGGCGATTGCCGTAATCAGGTTGTTGTAATTTTTCTTCTAACTTAAGTGGTCCTAATTCAGCTAATTCCCTTGCTAACCAACGATCAAGAACCTTTCTTTCTGCGGTGGTCGGTTGGTCTTTCCCCTCAGGCGGCATGTTTTCAAAATACACAATTTCACGAACCGTATTAAACAAGTCGCCTTTAGCATCGCCTTTCAGTGTACTAATCGTGTCTAAACGAATGTCGCCCTTTTGTTTCTTTGCCCCATGACAGGAAATGCAGTAGCGATCCAATAAAGAGGAAATTTCACTAGGCACCTGTGTTGTATCTACGGACCAAACTGGTGTGAAAAACACCGCGATCAGTAGCAGGGGGAACAGACGCATAACACAAGATCCTGATGGACGGGAAACGTTGACGGTTAATTATGAATTAGCTTAAAATGTAAGCATACATTTCTTACGCACCTTGGGTATTGAATTTTTAAGACAATAATCATTGATTTTAAGTCGCTTTTAAAAAACTGGCCCTGTTTTCGAAAAAAATACCCTACTTTTCTGGGTCCACAAATTTTCCTACAGCGCCTTCTCCTTGCCACAGAGAACTTAACGACACGCCCATATAAGCCCGAGCGA
Source organism: Planctomycetota bacterium (assembly GCA_024641365.1). Next base: position 4,108 of record JAHEDF010000057.1, read on the forward strand.
GAACTGCAATATTACGATCATCGCCCTTCAGTTCACTGACAGGGTGCGGAAATATTTTTTCTAGTGGCACCAATCCGCCATTCGTACGTGGAACGGTGAAGCCATAAAGCCCGACACCAGCTTTTAATGCTTCTGGTACAACCTGCGTCGCTTCTTGACCATTCCAGCGAGCAAGACAGGTAATCAAACGCGTATGGGAACCAACCATCGGTTTCACTGCCTCCACGCGCTTCATATCGCCGCTTTCATTCATCAGCCAATCGGCTTCTTTATACATATCAGAATTTACTACATGGGGATGTGTGGTGTTATTACTGGTTAGCCAAACAATACACTTTGGATTCGCATCTTTTGCTGCTTTGCGAATAGTTTTCCAACAGCGATCAATTGCTTTACGACTATAAGCTAAATCCTGTTCTTTGGTTAATGCGTCTTCCCCAGGAAATGGCTCATTCATTAATTGTTGATATAATGCTTTTTCGCAGTCGAGCCATTTTCCCTCCGTTGATTGACGTTTCGGCTGCCACACCCAATCAATCATAAAACCATCAATACCTGTTTTACGCACCGCATCACTAATTGATTCCGATAAAAATTTTAAATAGGCATCTGTGTATGGGATATGATAGGTCGTCGGTGTGCCATAACTCAATTCTGGATTTTCCGTTCCCCATCTGGTGTTAGCCGCAATGCAAAAATACCCCATAACCAACATGCCTTCTTGATGTCCCAGCTTTACCACTTCGGTTAAAAAATCTTTTTCTAATCCCGGTTGTTCCGGCACGTAACCATTTTTATACCACGCGTAACCATTACACGACACGGCAAAAGTCTGAATGACATTAGCACCCATCGCCTTATACCAAGCAACATGCTGAGCCGGATCTGCCTTTGCCCAAGTCCCAGGAGCAGCAAAGGGTTTTCGTTTACGACCAGTCGCCGCCCAATTAAAGTCTAAACAATAAGCTTTAATGTCAGTGATGCCCTGACCAGCCGTTTCATTTTTTGCAACATGTACCTCCGACGTTTGCCCATTTGTCCACAAGCCACAAGCGATGAGCGCAAGTACCATAAAATATTTCATGATGTTCCTTTTTTATTATTCGGTTATTAATGGAGTGGACACGAATTGTATCAGAACTCCATCAATAGTTTTTATAATACGCTATGAGTACCAAAGATATTGTAAGCCGTTGAGGGTATATTTATTGAGACATCCGCCCTCGAATTTAGGACCAATAATAAGATTTTAACAGATATGGCCGCTAATTTTCGGTTTTAAACGCATAATCGACGCTTCTTAAAAATGGGATGTACATTTTTATTTTAAAATCGTATTAGTTCCTTGGAACGAAATAAATTAACGAATGCCTGTCTATCTCAAGTTAACCGAGTTCGCTAAATCTTACGTAAATAATAGGTCAGTCCTCGTTGGGCATGTCTTTGGTTTTATGACCAGAGGCCAAAGGAATGATAAAATAACATGTACATATTTTTAGAGATTACTTATTAAATAGGTTCTTTAAATATTGACCAATGCCTGTCCTCCATCTTTGCATCAGGCGATTGTTTGTGGACAAACAAAACAACTGATGTGGCCAGAAGGATTTACAGACAGTTAGGTAATTCAGTGTCCGGAATCAAAACTGGGAAACGTCTCTAAGTCATTGCAGGACAAGAACTAACAGGTCATAAGGCTCATGCATTTTACTGTACATACAAATTTTAGAGACCCGGTTCGGTGTGCATTTACCTTGTTTGAGGTCTCTATTTCTTTGGCCATTGTGACGGTTGGGGTGGTCAGCGTTATGATGCTGTTTCCCATTGGCCTACAGACCCAGCTCCATGCTCGTTACTTGCTTTATGCGTCTGCCAAAGCCGAAGAAATGGTGGAGAGTTTTAATAATGCTCACAATGCTAACCCAGCCATCGATACTGAAGGTTTTGGTCCATGGGATGTGCCAGTCGCTTATAAAACCCAATCATGGGATTTGGAAAGTCGCATTGCGACGCATCGCTTTGGTTTAATTCCATTACCAATGGATATAGCCCGACGACTCGACAGTGATGGCGATGAGATTCAAAAAATACTCGGGCAAGGAGGACATTTATATTATTCGCAACCAATGGCGACCACGAATACCGTAGAACAAGGAACGCGGGGAACGCAGCCGAACGAAACGCAAAAATTAATTATCGCAGTGACTGGTTATGCGCAACACAATGCGCTTGGCATTTTCCCAATGAAAGCTTGGCCTTATTTGATGCCGTATCCATCGCCACCGTTACACGGTCTTCATTGGCACGCAGATTATTTACCTAGTAATGCACCAAAATTTAATTTTAATGGTCAAAGTTATTGCTGGGAGGCAACCTCACCAACCAATACGCCAATTCCAGGTGCCGACTCAGATATCCGGGTTATTTTTGATGCCTATAAAGCCTATAATTATGATAATACACCATCCGAAGAATTAGCGGTCAAGTATTTACAAGCGGCACTACACTATTGTCAGTTGAAAGGTTTAGACAGTCAATTTTATGCACCGAGTTCGATTCCTGACCCGGTTCCCGATTTCAATATAGGTACGTTACATCCAGCATCCAAAGAAGACATCACGCACACAGCATGGAAACAAGTACAAGCTATGCGTTTCTTATCGCATGCGGCGACCTGCATGACCAAATGGAAAAGCCTCGCTGAATTAGGTGGCCAACCATCAGCGCCTGGATCAGGATTTCCTATTCCTGCTAATTCAGCTGGGTCACCAGCCATCAATTTAACCCATGATTTAATCGTCTATTACCATGAACGCTGCATGAAATTAATTATGCGTTATGCAGCGTCTTTTCCTTATGATTGGGCGGCGCCGCGGCCATTACAACGCGTGCAAATGATGGATTTTCCATTGATGGAACTCGATATGTTTGAGCCACCGCTTACAGGAACTCATTTCGAAAGGAATTTTAATATAGGTAGAGTTCCTGCGGCTCAGTGGAAAACAGTTCCAGCGCGACCAATTTATAATGTTGGTGTTAGCTATCAATTTCCAACAGCATTTTTGCCGTATGGCACGAGCTCGCCACAATACACCATGCCAGATGGATCTCAGCAAGGTTCAGCGGAATATAATGCCTTTTGGGGTAAGCAAACGCATTCAACTTTGACGAAACCCTTCGAAGCAGCTGAGCGTTGTCGACAAATTGTTTTTTGGGCAGTGAATTGGCAAGATTATGTCGATTTTGAAACAGCGCCAAGTGCACCAGTGGACGCAAGTAAATATCCAGTCACTGGCCCATTAATAAATCAAGATTTTACATCTCGCATGAACAGGGTCGATTTTCGCGACGAACAATTGTATACATTTAGAAATCCAGAAAAGGTATTGTCGTTTATGTCGGATGTGTCGAACAAGCGAACCGGTGAAGATGTATCGTCAATTATTGGATTAAATCGCATGGGTAGCCAATGGGATAAAGGAACTGGTCTCGAAGAACGCAAACGCTTTTCTGGATTATATGGAGCCGACCGCAATTTTAACCGCGTATTAGATCGTGGCCAGGTTCCTATGTCGGCACGCATGAAGGCGACATTAGTCGCCCGCTATAATTATTATGATCCGCGCTTACCAATGACCATTCGTTGAGGTTTATTATGCAGATAAATACAACACACCGTCATGCATTTACGTTGCTCGAATTAATGATCGCAATTGGGCTCGGCATGTTGATTGTCTTCACGGCAACTGCTGCTGTACGTGTAGCGGCACAATCGGTTACAAAAGCAAATCGCATGTCGTTAGAAAATGCGATTTTGCGCGCAGGTTTTCAGTCGGTTCATCGTGATTTAGATTTTTGGACCAATGTAGATAATCCTGACATGCCAAATGAACAGCGCCTGCGTCTTGGCATGGTGGATAAAGGATTACCATTTACGCCATTTTCAGTGTCGTGGCCTGGTGCCATTGCCGATACCGAAGATGCTGTCGGTTATGATCCACGCGCTTGGGCTTGGGCGATGGGTAATCCACGTATGTGGTGGCGTGGCAATGCCGCGGAAAAAAATAACACCGATTTACGCTTTGGACGTTATAGTATTTTTGCAAATCAAGAGCCCAATCTGGGAGCAAACGAATTAGCGACAATTATAGTTACCGACACGGATCCAGACACAGATGATATTGTCTGTACCTATGGTGGTCCCGTCCAGGTTCCCCATTCGTGGATTTATGCACAAATACATGGGTTAACAAATGCGCTTGGCTATTATGGTTTATGCGATTATTTGCCAGCTAATGCCTTATACGCTGCTTATGGGCCATGGGTAAATGGTAAGACAAATCTTGGTGGCATGCCCTATTGGATGGTTAGCCCAGGTGGTAATTTTAATAATGGTGATGGTGGCCAACAAACAGCACGTGGGAAATATCGAAATTCTTATCAAACCAGCTATGCTATTATTGATCCGCGCTACACCAATAATAATAATAATCTCTACAATGATCATCGTCAGCGCTATCATTTAGGCTATGGATCAAACGAAAATAATATTAAAAATTTTAACAAAATGTCAGCAGTGCCATTAGACTTATTGGCTGCGCGTCCTGAAAATTGGCCTGGACTAGAAACCTCAGTGCAACGCTTCATTAAAAATACTCGTTTCGTCAATATGGCGCGTGTAACATGGACCGACCCAATATCTGGCGAAACCGCGGAATTATCATTCTCAGGTTTTGGTACCACACTACGTGGCGCCCGCCAGCAACGTCATCCCAAAGGTGGCTGGGCAAAATGGGATAATGATGGCTCAGTAAATGATAAAACCTTAGATGGAATTATGATGCCATGAGCATGTATAAAAATGTCAATCGTCATGGAACCATTTTAATCATAGTTGCTGGTCTATGTGCTGTTCTTGCATCGCTTACGGTGGCTTTTTTGTCGCGGATGCGCGCAGATGCGCAAGAAATGCAGATTATTAAGCAAGAAACACAGGCCCGAATCATGCTAATGGCCGGTTGTAATTGGATTCAGGAAGCATCGCGTATTGGGTGGGCATCGAATACGGCAGCACCAGGGAGCAATACAGAAACATTTGGTTGGATTGATGTGCGTGATAATAAAATAGGGCCTAAATTTATTGCTAATGATAGAGATGATGACAGCAAATTTCCTATCGGGAAATACAAACGGTTTCCCATGTATGTCATGGAAAAACCGCCCTATGCAATTCAACTAACAGCGAGTTATAACCCAATTCGTACGCCAATATCACCAAATCCAGTTAATTTTGGCCATGCAGATTTTGGCAAACCATATTTGCGCTATCCAGATCCGCAGCCAATCGTCCAAAATGGCTGGGATCCATCGACTCCGACGGGCACGACAGTAAACGACGACAATTTTACTAAATGGGCGACTGGTGACCGCAATCCGCGGGTTAATTCAATAAATATGTCATGGTTTCGCATCTGGCGCGAAAGCGCAGCGACCTTTGTTATCACTTGTGGTGGCGGAGGTACACAGGGTTTTCGTTCGTGGTCAGAAATGAGTTTGGCCGAACAAGCATTATTTAATGATGACAAGCAATTATTTGCCAGCATCCAAGAACATGAAGTGCGATTTTGGTATCGAGTCGAATGGAGCGCCGCCGTCATGGGTATGGATTATCATATGTTAGACCATTCGCTTGGTCGTGATCGCGATCATTACATGGTGTGGCCAATGAATGCGAGCCACGCACCTGCGGGCCATGAATATCGTACCCAAACGCATGCGCGGAATATGGGGGGGACGATTCGTTGGATTCAACGATTGGTACATGAACCGACGCATTGGTAGACTACATCGTAAGCTAATTACACTTTTCCATCAAATATATTTATAGGAAAAAGATTATTTACGCTCACGAATAGGGGGGGTACAGCTTAAAAGCATACGGTTACTAACTTGAGGCTAGCGCAGATACCGATGGGGATTCTAATTGCCATGAATGTTGTGGGCATCTGTACTTGTCGTTGTTAGCACATGTCTCGCATTTGCGATTAATGGTCTATTTCCTTTTTCATTACCAATAAGTTTACTGAGTGAAAAAAAGTATGCTTTTAGTTATCATGTAATTTTATTACTCTACACGATAGTTTTGTTGTTTTATTTGTATGGCTGTATTCGTTTGAAATTATTACAAGATCTTGTCAATGGTGGGTTTTTAGTAGTTATTTTATTGGTGCTACAGTTTGTGCCAAATAATGCATCTGGGCATGATGCGCTATCGGTTACGGCTATGGTGTTAACAGGACTTTTGTCATTGGGTATTGCGCAGCGAATTGAAAGTCGTTGGTTATTGTACCTAGCGCTCGTGTTATTTATCTCCATTAGCTTACTATTTACGCAAAGTCTCCGAGTTATGGGAATAGTTGAAGGTATTATTCTTTGTAGCGTTCTCTTGCTCATGAATGCGACGGGAAAAATGCCGACCTCACTTGCCGTTCCGAACTCATTTTTTAGTTCAGCGAAAGTGTTTAATTCGTATTGGAAACCGGGAATGGGTGCCGGTATTGCTTGGGGCATTGCTTGTGTTTTTGTGACAGGCATTGGTGGGTTAGCTGGTCGATACAGTTCAGGGTTTGCAAGCCCATTAATTGCTGTTGTATGTGCTTATGCGGGGTATGTGGCTTGGAGTAAAGATCACTCTTTTTGGATTCGCATGTTTATAATATATGGCGCCTATATGGTTTTATTGTTCGGATTACATCACGCTGGTTTAATGAGATTGCATTATGCTTATACAATTCCGATCGCATTAATGATGGCTTTTATTTTCATGATTTTCTTTCTAGTCGATGTGTATCTTGATTGATTAAATTACTGCAGATTAGTTATTTATGTTGGAGAACCGAGTGAATTACGGTATGCGGGTGTGATTTTTATATAATTGCTCAGGTGAATGGTCGTGCCGGGCTTATGGTATTGAATTCTTTAAACAGAGGCAGCTCAATTGTGATAGATTCGTAAGGTTTTGTTGAGTCCTTTCGCTTATGAGGGGGCGAGTGATTAAAAACCGCATGTTGGAACCACCCTTGAAACTAACGGGTGGGGATTTGTCTCTCTCCTGCCGATGAACCGCCAAAGGGGCTTAAGATGGATAAATCGATGTAAAAATGGAAGGGCTATCTGCGCTCGCCATTGTATTTCGCGTTTGCGGACAATATCGCTTGGCAACAAGCACATAATACACCCGACTTAGTCATTATCCGAATACCCGCTATACGTAGCTGGGGGTAGCTCTTGCAGAGTTTTCACTAGCATCCCCACCCACATTCGCGCAGTACAAAGCCGGAGACCGTGATGACACCACCGATTGAAACCGACACACCTCCACCAGCCGTAGACCGGGTTATTATCCGTTTTGCGGGCGATTCAGGCGATGGGGTGCAAACCATTGGCGATCAGCTGGGGCTCACCTCGGCAATAGTTGGCAATGATATTTCAACTTTGCCAGACTTTCCTGCGGAAATACGTGCGCCTGCTGGGACCATTTACGGTGTCTCTGGCTTCCAAATGCAATTTGCTTCTGGAGCAACGCTAACGGCTGGTGATCAACCGGATGTCTTAGTGGTATTTAATCCGGCTGCGTTGAAAAAGAATCTCTCCGACCTTCCAAAAGGTGGCACCATAATTGCCGATACGTCGAGTTTTGTGAAACGTAATTTAGATTTAGTTGGGTACACTGCTGATCCGCTGACAGATGGTAGTTTAGCTGGATACCAAGTGCACTCAGTTGATTTTACCGGACTGACTGTCGCCGCGCTGAAACCGCTGGGTATTGTTGGTAAAGCAGCAAGTCGCTGCTCGAATTTCTTTGCGCTTGGCTTGACCTATTGGCTGTACAGCCGCCCACTGGAATCGACCATCAATTTTATTAATGAGAAGTTCAAAAATAAACCAGATATTGTTACCGCGAATCTCACTGCGTTAAAAGCAGGTTGGAATTTTGGCGAAACAACGGAGGCATTCCGTGCACGTGTGCAAGTGCCACGCAATGATGCGGCAAAGCCGGGCGTTTACCGCTCAATAAATGGCACCCAATCATTGGCTATGGGTTTGGTAACTGCAGCACAAAAAACCGGCCGGGAATTATTTTTCTCTGGCTATCCAATTACACCGGCCTCAGATATTTTACATAATTTATCCGCCTTGCGTGCGATGGGCGTTAAAACCTTTCAAGCAGAAGACGAAATTGCTGCGATTGGTGCTGCGATTGGTGCCAGCTACGCTGGTTTAATTGGCGTCACAGCCTCAGCTGGACCCGGGCTCGATTTAAAAAGTGAATTTCTTGGCCTGGCAGTTTCTGTCGAATTGCCATTAGTGGTTATTAATGTCCAGCGCGGTGGCCCATCAACCGGGTTGCCGACTAAAATGGAACAAGCTGATCTGCTCCATTCGTTATTTAGTCGCCATGGTGAATCGCCAGTTCCGGTGATTGCAGCAAATTCACCAGCGG
>JAHEDF010000484.1 GCA_024641365.1 Planctomycetota bacterium
TTATGTGCCAAAATCTGATGATGTGATTGCTGCTATTCCGGAAGTTAAGCCACACGCAAAAGCAAAACTATCGTTTACAGCTCCGGCTGAAAAAGGCATTTATCATTATGTGTGTACCTATCCTGGTCACGGGTTATTGATGTTCGGTAATTTATATGTCGGTGTTCCTATGCCGGCAGAAAAACCGGTTGTTGAAGCAGCTGAAGCTAGTCCCCATGCCTATCCATTAGTGCGTCCTTATTTATATCGCTTATTTATGCCTAATTCTAATCCGGCTTCTGTCGCTCTGATGTTACCTGGCGACATTAATTTGTGTTGGGATGCGCATTTATGTTGCCCTCGTTACATCTGGCGTGGCGCTGGAGTCGATATTTCTAAATATTGGAAAGGAAATGGCAGCGGACGCGTTCAATTAGTTGGCGATACGGTGTGGACAGCCGAAGAAAAGAATCCGTTACGTTTCTCAAAAGAAAAACCTGCAGAGGTCCAATTTAAAGGCTATACCCTCCACCAAGGCTTTCCTGAGTTTAATTACTTAGTTGATGGTGTTTTAGTCAAAGCATTGATTCGGGACCAGGCAAAAGGCGAAGGCATTACTATCTCTTTCCAAGTTGATAGCGATAATGCCCTGTATTATGTCGCTGGCTCAAAACAAAATGACTTATTTTCAAGTAGCGTCGGAAAATTCACTAACGGAATTTTATCTGTACCTGCTAAATCTGGCCGCTCTTTTACTGTCACGATTAAGCCTGTTGCGAAGGAAGTTCAATAATGCGTTTCACTGCTGCACTTGCTCTTATTTTCTGTGCTATTACGCACGTCTCTGCTGCCAATATCACTGATTATTACGACATAGAAAATATTCCACTTCCGAAAGGTCTTGATCCGCAAATTGGCGGATTGAGCGTCAGCCCTGATGGCACATTGTTTGCCTGTTTTCATCGCGGTGAAGTATTTACCTACCACCCGGAACATAAACATTGGCACCAATTCGCATTTGGATTACATGAGCCATTAGGGATGCTTGCTGTTAGTGATAAAGAAGTTTTGGTCATGCAACGACCAGAATTAACGCGCATAATTGACACCGACGGCGATGGTGTTGGTGATGTTTTTGAAACCGTCAGTGATAAATTTGGCATTAGTGGTAATTACCATGAATTTGCTTTTGGCCCGGCTCGTAATTCCAAAGGTGAATTATTTATTGGTTTAAATGTTGCCTCCAATGGTGATACTATTGAAAAAGAAATACGCGGTGAGTTTCGTCATCATCGCCTTAAACAAGAAGAAATGACATCCGACTGGAAGAAAGCCAAAGGTAAAGTAGGGCGCATGTATTCTGTTGTTCCCTATCGTGGCTGGATTTTGAAAGTTGATCCTAAAACCGGAGAAACCACGCCATATGCATCAGGCGTGCGGTCACCAAACAGTTTGGGATTTGATGCCAACGACAATTTATTCGTCTGCGATAATCAAGGTGATTGGTTAGGCAGTAGTAAATTATTCACCATTGAAGAAGGGAAATTTTACGGTCATCCCGCTAGCTTAATTTGGCGTAAAGATTGGAAAAAAGTGCATCCATTAGATGTTCCAATTAAAGAAATAGATGCGCTGCGTACCAGAGAAACACTATTTTTCCCGCAATCTCTCATGGCAAATTCGCCAACCCAACCATTACTCGATACCACCAAAGGGAAATTTGGTCCGTTTGCTGATCAAATGTTTGTTGGTGAAATGAATATCGCTCGCTTAATGCGTGTCTTACCCGAAAAAGTAGGTAAATCTTGGCAAGGAGCCGTGTTGCCATTTTTTGATAAAAATGGGCTCACCAATGGTGTAAATCGTCTCGCCTTCAATCCCAATGATGGTTCATTATATGTCGGGCATACGCATTTGAGTTGGGCTGGCGGTGAAGGCCTGCAACGCATTCGTTGGAATGGTAAAGTGCCAATGGATGTTCTTAACATGACATTAACGGACAAGGGCTTCGACATTCGTTTTACCAAACCGTTAGCGGCAGATGTAAAAGGCGAAGCTTTTGAGTTCCGCCGCTATTATTTTGAATATCATGAATCCTACGGCGCAAAGCCTGGCGATGTCGCTGCGGTTAAAGTATCGTCGCTCTCATTAAGTGCTGATAAACAAACTATCTCTCTGACACTGGATGATGTGCGTCCAGGATATGTTTATGAGTTAAAATTGAATGGGGTAAAATCTGCTGATGGTAGCGATGCCATTAATACGTTAATCTGCTACACTATTAATCAGTTGCGCGACGGCACCATGGCACCTCCGCAATACAAAGGCGCACCGTAACAAAGGCGCGCTGTTAATTTTTATCCTTGGTTGCGAATTACCTTTCCACTCGCAGTCATTTCCAGTTTTTCTACAAATGTAAAACAGGCTGGCCGTTTGAGTGGAGCGAGTCGCTCTGCGCACCACGTTGCTAATTCCTCGCTGATTTTATTCATGTCCACACCAGGCTGTAATTGCACATCAGCGTGCACTTGTTCGCCAAGTCGCGCCTCTGGTTGAGAGCATACTCGACTTGCAACGACTGCTGCGTGTGCATCCAAAACACTTTCAACTTCCAGGGGAAATACTTTTACGCCCCCGACATTAATGACATCTTTCAATCGACCTAATAAGCGAATACCTTTTTCATCTGTCCATTCCGCTCGGTCACCAGTTCTAAAAAATCCATCGTGCAAAATTGTTTCACGTGTTCGCCATGGGGATAAATAGGCATCCAACATCCCTGGACCAGCAATGGCTAATTCACCTGAATGTCCATCGGGCACCTCATCGCCATTTTCATCACAGAGCCGAACCGTAAAATCTGGTAATGGCTGTCCCAAATCACCTGGGGATTCACCAGCTTTCCCTTGACTAATAAATGGCAGACCAACCTCAATTATACCCAATCCTTGACACACACCTATACCATGACGTTTACGAAAATCATGAGCTGCAGTGGCATCTAATGCCGTCGTAGTAGATACCACTCGTTTTAGCGAGGATGGTAAATCGGTTCCAACAGATAATTCCGCAAGTCGGCGAATATGCCACGGACTTCCGTAAGCAAAAGTCACCTGATGTTCCCGTGCAATGGCAGCAGTTCCACTCGCCCGTAGTGCATTACCAAAAACAATGGTGACGCCATTGTGCATATAAAGCAAAATCGACACCGCGAAATGATAAGCCATTGGTAATAGCCATAAAACACGATCGCCTGTCCCTAATTGTAAACCCTTATTAGCTGCGTTGACACGTTCTAATAAGCTTCGATGCGATAATAATATGCCTTTGGCCGTTCCGGTTGTGCCAGACGATAAACGCAAAAATGCGCTCTGCCCAAC
>JAHEDF010000058.1 GCA_024641365.1 Planctomycetota bacterium
ATAGTATTTTCACTGCTAAACGTGGGCTATTCCCAAGAAAATAAATTTGCCAAGGAATGGAAAGCTTATCAAGAATTAGATAAGAAAAATCCACCGACTGAAAATGGCATTGTTTTTATCGGCAGTTCAACTTTTCGCATGTGGAAAACACTGGTAGCGGACATGGCGCCGCTACCAGTGATGAACCGAGGCTTTGGTGGCGCTCAAGTTGCTGACGCAGTGGAATGCATTCCCCATATTGTGCTCCCCTACAAACCACGCGTCATTGTGTATTATGTCGGTGACAATGATGTAAAAGATGAAAAGGCCGATTCTCAGGTACCGTATGATGGATTTGTGCGTTTTGTCCAAGCTGTGCGCAAAGAATTACCGCAAGTTCATATCATGTATGTGTCTATTAAACCTAGTCCCAAACGAGCGGCGGCATGGCCGTTAGCAAAGCAAATTAATACTACGATCGCACAAGCGTGCGCTGGTGATGAAAACCTATCTTTTATCGATATTAGCTCGGCTTTATTGGATAAGGATAGCAAAGTGCGTCCGGAATTATTTTTAAAAGATCAACTACACATGACCCCAGAAGGCTATGCTGGATGGACACCTATTGTTAAATCAGCCCTCGAAAAAGTCTGGGCAAAGGTAAATGCAAAGTAAAAATAATGATTTAAAATAAAAAAGGCCACCTGTTTTCAGGTGGCCTTTTTTATTTTAAATTATCTCGTTTACGAAAAATTACTGACGTACGGCAATTTTTTAGCGGTTTCTTTTACTTGGTTCACTCCCGCAATCAGCTCCGTCGTCGCATCCCATTGACCGGTTAAAAATTGTTTACGATGACCGTCGCCCATGTGCGCGCTCCACGACTGGTCTCCCGCTTGTACACTTAAATGATCAACATCTACGATCAGTTCGATGTCAGGATTTTTTTCAATTAGGTCTTGAATGGCTTCGCTGTCGGCAACCGACACACGTAATGCGGGCAAACCCATTGCGACACAATTGCCAAAGAAAATTTCGCTAAAACTCACACCAACAATGGCTTTAATGCCCCATTTAGCGATTGCTTGTGGTGCATGCTCGCGTGAGGAACCACATCCAAAATTACTGTTTACCACTAATACTGATGCGCCAGCAAAACGCGCATCATCAAAAGGATGTTTTTTACCCTGCGCTGATAATTGTTTACGATCATCCTCAAAGGCATGTTCACCTAAGCCATCGAAAGTCACGCAGCGTAAAAATCGAGCTGGGATTATGCGGTCCGTATCAATGTCATTGCCTCGCACAGCGATAGCCCGTCCGGTTATTTTACGAATGTCGTTCATGGTGATTTCTTTGTGAGTTATTGGTATGTGAATTATTTAAGGAATCGACGTACGTCACTGACTTTGCCTTCGAGAGCTGCGACAGCGACCATAGCTGGTGACATCAATAAGGTGCGACCCGAGGGTGAACCTTGGCGCCCCTTAAAATTCCGATTTGATGACGAGGCGCTGACTTGGCGGCCTTGTAATTTATCAGGATTCATGGCCAAACACATCGAACAGCCAGCATTACGCCATTCAAATCCATGCGCAGTAAATACTTTATCTAAACCTTCGGATTCAGCGGCAACTTTTACCGCTTCGCTACCAGGAACGATAAATGCTTTCACTGACGATGGAACTTTTCCACCATGAGCTTGAATCACTTTCGCTGCTTCACGTAAATCACTGATGCGACCATTTGTACAACTACCAATAAAGGCAACATCAATGGCAACACCATCGATCGGCTGTCCTGGCTTCATGTCCATATACGCATAGGCCTCATCAATGGTGGCCCATTCGTCTTTGGTAAAAGATTCTTTTGCAGGAATTTGTTCACCTACACCCACACCGTGATCAGGTGAAATACCCCATGTGACGGTTGGCTCAATATCATCGGCATGAAATGTTTTTACGTCATCAAATTCAGCATCTGCATCTGACGCAATTTGTTTCCACCACGCCACTGCTTTATCCCATGCGGCACCAGATGGCGCATGTTCACGCCCTTTTAAATAGGCAAAGGTGATTTCATCTGGATTAATATAACCACAACGCGCACCACCTTCGATGGCCATATTGCAGATTGTCATGCGTTCTTCCATGCTCATCGCAGCAAAAGTTGAACCAGCAAATTCATACGCATAACCCACGCCACCTTTCGCAGTGAGTTTTCGTAAAATATGTAAGATCACATCTTTTGCATAGACACCAGGTTTTAATTTGCCGTCGACTTGAATTTTCCGCACTTTTAAACGCGACATGGATAACGTTTGTGTTGCCAATACATCGCGCACTTGGCTTGTCCCAATGCCGAATGCAATTGCACCAAATGCGCCGTGCGTAGCGGTGTGGCTATCGCCACAGGCAACCGTCATACCTGGTTGCGTCAGGCCTTGCTCGGGTGCAATTATATGGACGACGCCTTGTTTACCGGACCCTGGCTGAAACAAACGAATACCAAACTCACGACAATTCTTATCTATCGCGACCATCATTTCCTCAGCTAATTTATCAGCATAGGGACGCGCTTGATTCTCAGTCGGTACAATGTGATCAACAGTCGCTACCGAACGTTCCGGAAACGGAACCTTGAGACCTTTATTACGCAAATCCGCAAACGCTTGTGGAGACGTTACTTCATGGATCATATGCAGGCCAATGAAGACCTGATTTTGCCCGCTTGGTAAGGTGCGAACGGTGTGTAGATCCCAAACTTTGTCGAATAGTGTGCGGCTGCTCATAGATTCCTACAGTGTACGTCGAAGCGCCAGACGGCGCGTGGGAGCGCAAAAATGACGAACAGAACGCCGCTGACAAGCGTCAGGTAGCGTCGCTATACGCAAATCCCCATTGGCACGAGGATTGCCACACGTCATATAAAATGCATGGAACCAGTTCATATCTAATGAGATACGCCCAGGAGTGGTATTGAGATTTGCAAACAACCCCCAATATCCCCCGCAGATGCTCAAGCTGGAAGTCCTGAACACAGCCTTCAAAGGCAAACAATTTAAATTCAAAGACGGTCTGTTAGTCGGCGGCGGTCCAAACTGCCAGATCCGTGCCCAGCACGGTGATATGCAAGAGACACATGCGCGATTTTATGTAGATGCCAAAAAGCCAATGGTCGAAATTGGCTGCAAAGAAGCCCATTTATACGTCAATGGACGCGATGTGGTGCGGCATGAATTACGCCATGGTGATGAACTCGTTATTGGCCCGTTGCGTTTCCGCGTCTTTGACGAATCCCGTATGAGTAGTGGCGCCATGCGCCTCGAACAGCTCATGGCAGATTTGGATAAGTCGGAAGACGACGAAATCTACGACTTCGCTAAGGAAGATCTCTTCTATCGCACGACCAAAGACCCGTCACTGCGTAAAAAGATCGCCTTTGTTATTCCCAGTCGTGACCGTTTTATTGAACAAGCACAGATCTTTTTGTCACGCTTGGTAAAAAATAGCGGTATCGATGATGAAAAATACGATGCCTTCATGACTTGTATGAAAGAACTTATACTTAATGCCCATCGTCATGGCCATAAATTTGATGAAACGAAAAAAATTATCGTTCGTTATCGCGACCTTGGCGATCGTCTCAGCATAAATATTACCGATGAAGGCGAAGGCTTTGATCACAAAACGCTGTTAGATTCGATTAACAACAAAAATGCTGCCGATGCTGCTCGTGAACGCTACCAAGCCGGAGGAGTTGGCGGTCTCGGCTTTAAATTAATCACCGGTATGGCAGATGAGCTCACCTACAACGAGGCCGGCAATGTCGTGACCTTTGTCGTCAAAAAATCAGCGGATGAGTCGTAAAACTAGTCTCACTAAAGGTCAAAACTATCTCAACAGCTCAGGACTAGTAAGATTTTTTTGGCAACATACGTTGCCAATCATGCGGACATGGCGGAACTGGCAGACGCGCGGGATTTAGGTTCCCGTACCGCAAGGTGTGTGGGTTCGAGTCCCTCTGTCCGCACTTTGCAATTTTATTTCAAAGTCCTTTAGCAGCCGGGACTTCCTAATCTTCATTCAATTGCTTCTGCGGCAAAATGCGCTTATGTCTAGCGTATGCCAAACCTTCTCAAACGCATTAAATCACAACTAGCTGATGCGGCCGCTCGCCATCGCGAACGGCATCGCGCTACCGGATGCAGCTTTGCGATTGCTGATCGCATTGAACATTTGGATGCGGACTCTTGGGATGAGGCGACACGCGATGGATCGGTATTATTACAGCGCCCCTATTTAGCTGCCATTTCCAAATCATCGCCTCCAGAAGTAACACATCGTTTTGCGATTATTTCTCGCAACGGAAAAATTTTAGCTGCTGTCGTTTGTCAATTAATTACTGTTTCAGGAAAAGACTTACATGGGCCAGCGCAAAATAAAAAAGAACGTGTTCAGCAAGCCGGTATAAATTCATTAAAGGTGCGTACATTGGTTTGTGGCAATATGTGGACCTGGGGCAATCATGCACTGAACTTGGCGCCAAATGCCGATCCTGATGACGTATGGTCAGCAGTTGGTGAATTATTATATCGCATTCGCCGTTCTGAAGCACTAGACGACCAACCAAATATGGTCTTAGTTAAAGACCTCCCTGGAAAACTCGATATTCCAGGGCTACGGCGCCTCAGTTATCGGCCGGTTAATACCGAACCAAATATGGTGCTGACAATTACGCCAAACATGAAAACATTTGATGATTATTTGGGAGAATTACAGGCCAAGTATCGAAAACAAATACGTGATGTAACTGCAGCAATTAATAAACACAATTTAACGACAACACCCATTGCAAATTTTGAAAAAGAAAAAGAACGACTGCATGAATTATACATGCACGTTCATGATAAGGCTTCAATTCGACCAGTAACCATTTCTCCGGATTATTTACCCGCCATCGCACAAGCCCTTGGGCCAGACTCATTCAGAGCGACAGGCGTTCGCGATGAGAATGGACGACTCGTTGCCTTTATTTCCTGTATACGTGACCGCGATACCGTTATCGCTTATTTTGTCGGTTTTGATAAAGAACTCCACGAGCAAATCCCACTCTATTTTCATGTCATGCATGAAGCCATTGCGCTCAGCATCGCCATGGGTGGTAAGCGCATTTCATTTGGCCGAACCGCGCTCGAAGTAAAAGCAAAACTCGGCGCAAAACCCGAACCATTCTGCATGTGGACACGCCATCGCCATCAACCCATCAATGTATTAATGCGCCCATGGCTTGGTTTAGTTAAACATGCTGAGGCACCAGAACGTCGCGCGTTTAAACAAGGTTGATAAAACATTTCCAGTGAGGCTATCGGATCTTCAAAACTAATTCCTGAATGCCGTTAAGTCTGTCCAAGAGCGTTTCTTGAATAAAAATTTCTAATTCTTCTTTCGAAGGCAGTTACTCAGAAGCGTAGGATTTTGCCACCCAACCTTCAGGAGCAACGAATGAGTTCCCTGGGCCGATCTTTTGCGATTCTTCTTCTAACACAGTAAATTGGTGATCTTGCCCCGCTTTCGTAAACCGCCAGATAAGGGAGACTCCTTACAAATTCTTTTGCATGAGCGATTGTCGCTAATGGGCTCTTCTCTATGCCTGGGTTTTTGCCATCTCCGCTAGATTAAACATAAAGATCGTCTACAAATAAACTGCCTTGAGCACAAGATCCCATAATAAGAATATTAAATAAATTTACTTTATTCATGATAAGGTGTCCTTGAGCCAGAAGCTTTTTCTCTTTTTAACCTACCGATAAAATATCCCGTTGATAATCACAGGGTTTTCGCAAGTTTCTTTCTGACATATTTTCTCTAGCGGAGTGAACATAGTCAGTAAAAACAACGGCCATTATACGTACGTATTCATCTGTATATTTTCACCTGTCTATTCCTGATAAACTTGCGCTACTCATTTATATCGAAGATTATCATCGACTCCGGGATATCTATTGCACAATTTGTCTCAACCTCAGGTACGAAGGTCTCAGTCTAAACGAAAACCGGATCACCTGAGGTTTCGTTTTTGTGCTCGCCTTCTTCTAAATGACCACCTAAATTCACATTCGGCCTAAATTGCCCGCTTCTTGTCCTTCTTCTTAGTATCATCGTGACTAGCTTGGTATTATGCCCGTCGATTATGAATTGATACATTTTCGGTCTGAACAGTCGTTTCGCCTGTTACGCTGGAACGATAATGTTAGCAACGTAGAAGTTTTAACAGGAGCAGGAGTCAGTGAACAATTGGTCGGCGCTGGAGAACGTTGGCACGCTCACCCAGCCATGGAATTGACGTTGGTTTTATCGGGATCTGGCATGCGTTTTATTGGCGACAGCATCGCACCAGTTGCTCCTCCAGAATTAGTTCTTTTGGGGTCCGACGTCCCACATTACTGGCGTGGGATGCGTAGTTCGTCTGGCTTTTCACTACAATTTGATTTTGGTCCACATCACCCGCTCTGGAAAGTAGCTGAGTTAAGTACGCTCCGTAAATTATGGGAGCGTTCCGCCTTTGGTCTTCTGTATACAGGGGATGTGCGCGAGCAGGTTACAGCGCTGTTTTTTCAAATGGTAGATCAAAATCCCCTACAGCGATTGGCAACACTGTTGCGAATATTGGATTTGTTAGCCTTAGCACCTAAAAGCGAACAGCATAAATTATGCGGTAAAGCGTTTAGTTTGGCAAATAATGACCCGCACCGTTTTGCAATCGAACAGGCAATTCACCACATCGTTGAAGAAAGCCAACGAGGTCTGGCGCTAGTTGATGTCGCACAGATGGTAAACATGAGTCGCGCTACTTTCTGTCGCCATTTTCGCCGATTAACCGGAAAAACATTTATAGAATTCCTGAATGATGTTCGCTTAAACCACGCGCAGCGTTTACTTGTCGAAGGCACTTTGAGCGTTGGACAGATAGCAACAGAAGCAGGCTTTTGTAATCTGTCGTACTTTAATCGGTTCTTCCGCAAACGAATGGGACAGTCGCCGAGCGTTTACGCTCAAAAAAACCAACCAGTGGACCATTAATAATGGAATAATTGCAAGCGAGCAGTCGTACCGTGCGGTATAAAGTGGGATCACTGATAAATCAGTAAATTTTTAATGTATACTCTTACCCAAATTGAGATGTTCGTACCTGAACTTGAGACGTATTGTGCGCTAGGCGCCTCCGGCGCAGAGGTACTATAACCTAGTAAAAGAGGCTTATGACCTCTTAGTGACTGTAACCAAAAGAGTTCGCAAAACGGGGTAGCATACATGACCATTAGGCAATTACTGGGTAGGTTAATATGACCATGCGCATCCTCCCATTACCTGTTTCCTTCACACTCCATTTTGGCATTGCGGTTTCATTTTTTCTCGCCGCAACAAATCCAATCACAGCAGTAGATGAACAGTCAAAAAAAGTCATAACTCGTGTTGGTGATAACGGCGACAAACATGCTGCGGTAACGGGATTGCCTGGGTACCAACAGGTCGTGTCTCCATTTTTAAAAACATACTGTATTCGGTGTCACGGGCCTGAAAAAAGCAAAGGTAAAATTACCGTCCATTCGCTCAACGGCGACCTTTCTTCAGGTCAAGAATTAGATAAGTGGGAATTGGTTTTAAAAATGCTCGATTCCGGAGAAATGCCACCTATTGATGAAAGACAACCTGATAAAGCTGATGTCCTGGCAGTGCGCAATTGGATAGAATCAGGCATGCGTGACTATGTTCAGCGGGCCAGCACTGTAAAAAAAGAAGCGAAAACACGTCGGCTAACGAATGTTGAGTATCAAAATACCGTAAGTGATTTATTGGGTTTTGAATATAATGTGATAGACGATTTACCCGAAGATCCGGAACATCACTATCACTTTAATAATACTGCCGAATTAATGCGGCTTGGCCCAGAGCAACTCGATCGCTACTTAGAAATCGCACGTAGAGCAATGCGTAGCACGATTGTAGATTCTGATCCCCCGAAGGCTGTAAAGGCCCGCGTCGAATGGAAATCTGAAGGCAATCATAATGGGCTCGGTAAAGATGAAATCACTGCGCTTATTAACAAATTTGGTGGCATTCCTCAGCGCACAGTTGCTGTCACCGGACCGCCAATTTTTGGAGAATTTCGTATCCGCATGAGTGCGTCTGCGTTATTGGCTCCTGGTTTCGACGAGGTCCCACTTCAGCTTAATATGGGAATACCAATCGACGGAAATCATGGAGAGTTGGCACATCAAGTTATTGATACTGTTTACATGAATCAATCACCCGACCAACCAAAAATATATGAATTTAGAGGACGTATTGAAAATATCCCATTTACAACGGCATTAAACAAAAAAGACGACTCAACTGTTCATCGACGTGAATTACGAGCACAAATAATATTCGATGACGGTACATCCAACAACGGCTCAACTTACTCACATGATCAGCGCCGCCTTTCTCTCCTGCGAGCGGTCATCAATTGGATCGAATTTGAAGCTCCCATGTTTGATGTGTGGCCACCGAAATACCACACCGATATTTTGTTTGAGTCACCGTTAAAGGGAAAAAATGATTCAACATATGTTCGCGCAGTGCTTGAGCGTTTTATGTCGCGGGCATATCGCCGACCGGCTACTGGCGCAGAAGTCGATCGATTCGTTAAGGCATACGAATTAATTCGCCCTACCGTTTCTACATTTGAGGAATCTATTCGCGAGACGCTTGCGCTTGTACTGGTAGCACCGCGCTTCTTATACCACACAGAATCGAATCCGGAGACAGACGAACATTTTGCAATGGCGTCTCGCTTATCCTACTTTTTGTGGGCAAGTATGCCCGACCAAGAGCTATTCGACTTAGCCGCCAAAAAACAACTGAGCAACCCAGCAGTCATTGAGCAACAAGTGCTACGCATGATCGCCAATAAGAAGTCCCAGCGATTTATTAAAAATTTTACGCTACAATGGTTGAGCATTAAAAAATCGCTCACCGTGCCGATTAACAAAGAATCTTTTCCACAATTCATTAATCTTAGAGCAGTCGGTGAAGTGGCTGGCACGGAGTATCCTTATCGACCTTCGATTCGCGATTACATGATGGAGGAAACTATTGGATTTGTCAGCGAGCTGATTCAGAAAAATAAAAGTGCACTCAATATTATCGACTCTGACTTTGCTATTCTTAACGAACGACTTGCTGCACATTACGGAGTCGAGGGTGTAAAGGGAATGCAAATGCGTTCGGTCCCGATCAAGCCCGAGCACAACATCGGTGGTTTACTCACGCAAGGATCGGTACTCATCGGCAATGGCACAGGAACGGCGCCGCATCCAATTTATCGCGCGGTTTGGCTTCGCGAAGCGATTCTTGGCGACGCAGTCGCGCCACCTCCAGCAGAGGTTCCGGCACTCGTCGATTCAGCAGGCGAGTCCCTAGAAAAAGCGCTCTCAATTGTACAACTTTTAGAAAAACACCGCACCGTGGAATCGTGTAATGACTGTCATTTTCGTCTCGATCCGTGGGGCATCCCCTTCGAGCAATACAATGCCATCGGCAGGTACCAAGCCAAAGTACCAAAAGATGGAACCCGTATCAGTCCGTTTGTTGCTAATCAACATACAGATAAAAAAGGCTATTTGCAGTACCTTGAAAATCTCAACACCGTCGAAGTCCTAGCAAAAGCTCGCGTTCCGCACGGGCCAGAAATTAACGGCATGCGAGAACTTAAAAATTATTTACTACAAGAACATGCTGATGAAATTACCCAAAATGTGATTCGTCGACTTTTGACTTACAGCATTGGACGTAAATTAACGTATTATGACCGATTTGCGGTTGAAGCGCTAATTAAAGACGCACAGAAAACCAATTTTGGCATGCGGGATATAATTGTTTCCATATGCAAGAGCGCCGTATTTAAAAATTGAAGAAAAAGAAAGAGACACTGACAATGACATCGTGGCATATAGAACGACGGACACTGCTGAAAGGCGTTGGCTTAGCACTCGCTTTACCGTATCTTAACGTCATGGCGGATGAAAAGCCGTCCGTTTCAAACGCGGCCAATAAACAGCCCAAACGATTCGTGGGGACGTATATTTCGTACGGTGTATATCAGCCCGATGGCCCCAACGGCATACCAGTAAGGAAACCTGATGGAGCGTACCCGCATCACGAATGGAGTTGGTGGCCGCAAGGAACGCCTGGGGCTATTTCGTCTTTCAGTAAATCGTCAGCGCCATTCTCGGATTTGAAGGACGGCGTTACCTACCTACGCGGCCTCGAACACAAAGGTGGTCGTAAGCTCGGTGGACATAGCAGCGGTGATGTATTTCTCACTGGCGCCAACATGGGCGAAACAGAAATTACCAATAATATTTCCATCGATCAGTTAATGGCATCACACCTTGGCCATTCCACGCGCCATAATTCGATGGTCTTGGGCACTGAAGGCGGCACCGGATCTTATTTGAAAACCAAAACGATGTCTCACCGCGGTCCGGGTAAACCGATCCCCTCTCTCAATAAACCACAGGAAATATTTAACAGCCTTTTTAATCCTTATGGCGACAAAGGCATTGAACAGATTCGGGCTGGACTCAAACGTGACGCCAGCCTTCTCGACTTGTTACTAGAAGACAGCAAGAGTTTTCATGCTCAGTTGGGCACAGAAGATCAACACAAAATGGACGAGTATCTCGAATCAGTTCGTGAAATCGAAAAGCGGGTCGAGCGCAATAATAAATGGACCTATACCCCGCTGCCAAAATTGGATGCCAAAGGATTAAGTCTTACCATCGACCACAAAAATCCACGCGAATATATTCGCACGATGTACGACTTGATTTACCTCGCTTTTATTACGGATCAGACGCGCTTCGCAACGTTTATGACCGAAAGTGAAAATTCCTCTGACAGCGAGATGTGGAATTACGCCAATTATGCACTGGGTTACAAGGGCGCCACCCATGACATCGCGCATAAACGACCCGCTGATTTTTCGGGTCAGTGGGATTTATGGCGTAACGAAAACCACGCCTATTTCCTAAAACGCCTTGCTGAAACAAAGGAAGGCAACGGGAGCATGCTCGACAATACCATTGTTCTGTATGGCTCGGCTCACCCACATAACTCCCACAATGACACCAATTATCCGCTACAATTAGCCGGCGGAAAAAACATGGGGTTCAAGCACGGAAAGATGCATGAATTTGTTAATGAACAAAAAGTACCACTCACCAATTTGTTCGTCACGATGCTGGAAGCTATGGATATACCAGTTACAAAATTTGCAGATAGCACAGGTTCAATGAGCACCTTATTAAGGTCCTGATTCTATGCGAAATTTTTCATATTTCATACTCATAATATTGCTTACCACAGCTGAATTGTTCGCTGCTACAAAAGATCAGCCGCAAAAAGTGCTTCCATCTGTGTTGATCATTGGTGATGTAATGTATCAGCAATCTAGCAAGGTCATTGCCAATGAATTAAAAGGCAAGGCGAACGTGGTAGTCGCCAAATGGCCGGCTGATCTCATACCTAATTCTACAAATGCGATTGAGCAGATTGATCTGCTACTTGGTATTAAAGATGCTTCAGGTAATGACATCATCGAAGCTAAACGGCCAAGCTGGAATATCGTCCACGTAAACGTTGGACTTGGAGATTTAATCTATCGTGTGCCCAGCATGAAATCGCACCGAAGCCTGCCATATGATTTTGGCGGAATTATCACAACAAATCCTGAACAATATGAGAAAAATTTAAATGTGCTCATCTCAACAATTAAACAAAAGGCACCGACGGCAAAAATAATATGGGCTAATACAACTCCAATTATCGCTTCTCCCAATAATTGGTTTAAGCCAGGCAGCGAAATCGAATACAATCAGATCGCCGAGCGCGTAATGAAAAAATACGGAGTGCCTATCAACGATGTAAATGCGTACGCGCTTACCATCATAAATAAGAAAAAATTGGAAGCCACTCACCCGTTCGACCGTAACTCGTTACCGACACCAGTGGCAGCCGGTATTGTTCGTGAACTGAAAGCGCAATAAAATACCGAAAACTCCTCGGCGCTGAAGCGCTGGATTGTCCGAGCGCCACCCGCATTGCGGATTGATTAATTATTTCACCTTTATTAATTATTAATATGAGACTCTGAATCAATAATATACAAAGCAGGGAATGTTTTTAGAAAATCACTCAGGGCTATAATAAGCCTCTGCTTTAATGCCTAATCCCAGAACTTTTTCGACAATTACATCGACTTCATTTTTACTTAGCGGTGCTGCGTCGGTTTCAGCAGTCGTTCGCGCCACCGTGTAAACCTGCACATAGGCAATTTGGCAGCCGGATTCATGTAAAGTCTTCAATTGTCTCAAGTACGCAGCAATTTCTTCCGTACTTGGCGCATTACCCTGGTAGCGCAAAAACATCGATTGTATGACAATGGGTCGGGTACGTCCGGTTATTAACAGATTATCTAAAACACGTTGCAGCGACACTTTGGTGCGCTCAATGGTGTGATAATAGGCATCCGTGCCAGCGTCTAATTTTGCCCAGATTTGATGCGGGACTGAAT
>JAHEDF010000485.1 GCA_024641365.1 Planctomycetota bacterium
AATTTGATGGCTGCCAATATCGCATAATATGCCACCATATTTTTTGTGTTCGAAAAACCAAGCTGGGCGTTTACTTGAGTCTCCCATGCGATGAGGACCAAGTCCGAGTACTTGCACCGGGCGACCAATGGCGCCGTCTTTAATTAAACGACCGGCCTCGACCGCGCACTCAACATGGAGGCGTTCACTAAAATAAACAAAATAACGACGTTTGGTTTTTTCACAGACAGCGCGCGCATCTGCCACTTGTTGTAAGGTCGTAAATGGTGTTTTGTCGGTAAAGTAATCTTTGCCGTGTTCCATGACGGAACAGCCCAAAGGACCGCGGTCACATGGCACTGCGGCTGCTGCAACCATGCGAATGCTGGTATCCTCTAAAATTTTACGCGGATCGGTAACCGTCTTTGCCTGCGGAAACGTTTGTAAAAATTGGGCGACACGAGCTGGATCAGTATCGTAAACAGCAACTAATTCTGCGCCCGCCTCAATTAAGCCATTACATTGTCCATAAATATGACCGTGATCTAAGTGCATGACGGCAAAACGATATTCACCTTTTCCTACCACTGGATTGGGTTTGCCTTTGGGGGCATAGGTCATGCCGTCGGCTTTTTGAACCATGATTCCTCCGCTGTTCCCAGCAGGGCATATCGTCATAAAGACCCGCCAGATGCGCAAGATCCTACCTAAATAAATTTGTTAGATATGCGCTCAGGTTTTAGGCCTTAGCGATCATAGCGACAATAACCGCGACGTTTCTGTATATGTATAATGGGGCATGCCATCGGGGAAGTGAATCTTGGCAACCCAACAAATATGCTATGAAGCAGCGTCGTTTATACCTGATCGTCCGAGCATATCATTTAAACGACGATGCACATCTCGCTTTTCAACGCTTAAAGAACTCGCCTTGGTAAAATCTCGCGTTCGCTCGGCCTCACTTATTTGAAAGGTTAATCGTTTCAGGTCTTCCTGAAGTGCAGCTACTTGCAAGCTGAGAACAGCATCATGCAAGCTCGCTACAGGATCGGTAATCGCAGGTACGCGTGTGGCTAAATCATTATTACACCACTGATAAACCGCCGCATGTAATGCACTGTGTTGTTGTACCGCCTCTAACATGGTGAGTGCATGTAAATCAGCATCGTGATGTAATAAAATATGCGCTGCAATATCGCGCCATGGTGTTGGAAAGGTACTCGGCTCAATGCTATACTCATCAACCGCATCGCCACGTAAATTGGGGCAACGCAATAAAATATGCATAATTAATTCAAGTGTAGACGGTAATGGTTCGACGCTTGATTCCGGCTGACTATCTTGCAGCGATTCGCCTGGAGTTTTTCCTTCGCCAGCTAAACGTTTTTCTAATCGGAGCACATCCATGCTCATCCATTCGGCAATATCGCGCAGATATAATGCTCGTAATTCAGGATCGGGCATGGGACGTACGGCATCTAATAATTGATCAGTAATTGATAAGCGCGTGCGATTATCTAATTCATACGGTCGCGGCGCTAAATTTCTCAGTAAATGATCTAAATCCGAATGCGCCGTAGCCAACACCTGCTCTAACACGTGGCGACCTTGCTCGCGTTTTTCCGGATCACTTAATAATTCACCCGGATCTAATTCATCGGGCATCATGGCAATACGCACTGGTACGCCTGCTTGTAAGCAGGTACGTACTGCTTTTAAGGCATTGGTTTGTCCGGCGCGGTCACCGTCTAATAAAATAATTAATCGCCCAGAAACCCCAACAATATTACCTAATTGTTTCGCATGTTCGACGGTTAAAGCGGTACCTAAAACGGCAGCACATTCACCAAATCCTGCATCGTCCGCAGCCATGACATCGGTGGGGCCTTCCATGACCATTAAACGACCACGATCACGCGCAATGAGCCGAGCTCGATGCAAATTAAATACAATTGCGCCTTTGTGATATAATGGCGTATCAGTATTATTTACGTATTTACCGACGCCACGACCTTCCTCTTTCGCTTTCCTTTCTGCGGCTGGCAATAATCGTGCGCTAAATGCGATTGGGTGACCAAAACGATCACTAATGGGAAACATGACGCGTTCATAAAATCTATCATTAATACGCCCGTCACGTTCGACTGCTAAATCGAGTGCTAATAACGCCTTGGTCGAAAAACCCTGACGACGTGCTTCTTCTACTAAGCGACCTCGACCTGGGGACCAACCTAGGCGGAAGCGACGACATGTAGCCGGCGATAAATGACGGCTCGCTAAATAAGCGCGGGCTTCTGCTCCGTCAGGTGTGTCCCATAATTGTCGTTCATAAAATGAGGTCGCAAATTCAACCACTTGCATCAAATCATCACGTTGCCCACGCGCTAACTGATTACGACCAGTTTTTTCATATGTTAAAGTGATACCCGCTCGTCGCGCTAAAAATTCTACGGCATCGGAAAATTCTAAATGTTCTTTTTCTCGTACTAATGAAATAACATCGCCGTGCGCACCACAGCCAAAACAATGATAGGTTTGTTGATCAGCATAGACATACATGCTCGGCGAGCGTTCTTGGTGGAATACGCAACAGCCGGTAAAATTCGCCCCTGCTTTTTTCAGCGATGTGTATTCACCCATTAACTGCACGAGATCAATGTGGTTCTTCACCGTTCGCACTTGATCTTCGCCGATAAACCCGCTCATGACGCACACCGTATGGCTTTCAGCAAAAGCGGAATCCCGTTCTACCGCTTCGTACCAATTCCGGGTCATTTGCCGTGTATTAAATTCGACAAAGAATTCACAGGAGGCGCGGAGGCGCGGAGTTTAGATGAGAAGAATGACCAAATAAATGCACAGTTTAACGAATTCTCTCGATCCGCTCCTTAAATCTCTGCGTCTCCACGTTTCCTGTGAATAGGTTCATTACCTGCTTTTGAAGCGGAATTGGTACCAGCAAGGTGATAAAACTCACGTACTTAGTTTTAAACGCCTTGTTGCTGACAAAGGCGCGCTATTGGGCACCGTTCACAGCGCGGTTTCTGACGCCGACAATGTTCACGGCCTAAGCGAATTAATTGATGGCACAAAGTCACCCATTGCTGTGGTGGATAACGATTTACCAAAGCCGTCTCTGCCTCTAATGGATGTTCGCGCGCATTCCAACCAAGGCGGTAAACAATGCGTTGCACATGCGTGTCAGCGGCAATGGCGGGCACATCAAATGCATTGCCGACCACGACCGCAGCCGTTTTACGGCCGACACCCGGTAAAGTACTGAGCACGCGTTGGTCATTTGGAACCTGGCCATTATGTAAACGAATTATTGCCCGTGCTGCTTCCACAATGGCGCGCGCTTTTTGTCG
>JAHEDF010000486.1 GCA_024641365.1 Planctomycetota bacterium
CTTGTGGTATAGCAGGACGTGCAGCTTGTGGCGGTGCTGGCGGACGCGCCATTTGCGGCGCAGCAGGACGTGCAACTTGCGGCGGTGGCGCTGGCGGACGCGCCATTTGCGGCGCAGCAGGACGTGCAACTTGCGGCGGTGGCGCAGTTGGCATTGCACGCGCAGGTGTTTGAGAGCCAGGTGGTGGCATTGGCGGCTGTGCGTTCTGCGGCGTCAAAGATGTATTGGTGCGCCGACGATTAGCGGCGGGCGCATGTTCTTTATTTAATTTTTCAATGACTAGTCGTGATATTTCTTTTAATGTCGCAAAAACGCCTTTGCCTTCGCGTGCAACACCTTCAAATACTGGTAACCCCATTGGGTTTAATTGTTGATTAATATCTTCGACTGACAGCGCACCAGGTAAATCTCGTTTATTATATTGCAGAACGACTGGGACATCGTCCATGGTGAGGTTCATCTCAGCTAAATTATCGCGCAGATTTTGCAGCGACTCAAGATTTTCAGCCATTTTATCAGGGCTTGAATCAGCGACAAAAATTACCCCGTCAACACCTTGTAATACTAATTTACGTGTAGCATTATAATAAATTTGGCCAGGCACTGTGTAGAGTTGGAATTTCGTGCGCATGCCTGCCACTTGTCCCAAATCGAGTGGCAAAAAGTCGAAATAAAGTGTGCGGTCTGTTTCGGTGGCAATGGAGACCATTTCACCTACCGCGTCTTTGGGGGCTTTTTTGTGAATGATTTCTAAATTGGTGGTCTTGCCGGACATACCCGGACCATAGAACACCACTTTACAGCTGACTTCACGTTGACCGAAATTGATTTGGACCATGGGAGTGGGGCTCTTTGAGAAAGTCTTGGCGGAAAGGAGATTACAGAGACAGGCGTTGTGCTATGCGTTCAAGAAACGGTTTCGCTTCGAGTTGCATTAAAGTGAGATTGGATTGTGGGTCTACCACAACAACGAGATAGCCGTTACCGGCCATCATGAGTAAGAGACTGCCTTGTTCGCTCACGACATGCAGGTGCTTTTGTACACCCAATTTCATGTGTGTGGCAAGGCTTTGACTGTGTTCAATCATACTGCCAACTGATGCAGCTAGTTGTGATTCATCGATGCCTTCACGCAGTGCGCTAGCCATAGGCAAACCATCGCTTGAAACCAGCAAAGAGCCACCAATCCCGCGAACACGATTCAATTGGATCAAGATTTCTTGCATGACTCAACCCGCTCCAAGATCGATGAGCGCTTGGCGAGCGCGTATTTCTAACATGGCTGGTCGTACAGTCGCGTCTGCTAAGATGACCACACTAAAGTTTTGGTCACGCTTAAATGTGAGCACTTGTCCTTCTTCACCCACTAATGTCCACATAGTCAACTTTTCTTGACCTACAGCGGTTAAAGATTGTTCAGCTGCTTTGCCTAACTCAGAGGCTAATGCAGCCAATAAATCTTCTTGTTCGGCGCTTAATTTTTTACTCGAAACAACGCGCCCTTTTTCATCGGCAATTAAAGCACCACGTACACCAGCTTCAATTACTAAATCACCGAGCCCATCGCTTGGAGGAATGATTTTATTAGCCAGTGGCGTTGGCTCAGCTGGTCGACCTGGAACGGCAGCATTGGCACCACCAGTCACTGGACGAATAACAGAAGCAGTTGGTGGTCTACCAGTAATTTGCTCTATTTTTTTCAGCACGGAGGCATCATTTGGCTTAAATGCTAATATTTGTCGTAAATGTTGGAGTGCCTGCGGCGGGCGCGATGATTCAATATAATGATCAGCCAACAAACGATGCGCTGCGTAGCTGCGATTATCGCGTTCAACTGCTGTTAGGAGGTTTTTAATGGCCTCGTCTTTACGATTATTGGCGAATTCAATTTCCGCCAAAATTACATATGCCTGTCCGTTTCGAGGAAATTCCTTAATGCAACGACGACAGACCTCTTCGGCTCCGGCATTGTCTCCACCAAGGCGAACTAACTCTGCCAGCCGATTATAGGCCGAAGCAGAAGGGAAGTTCTCTACCTTTTTACGAAGGCGCTCCAGTTCGGATTCCACTACGGGATCCCTCTCGTCGCTGTAGGCGTTTCTACTTAGCCTAAGTTTGCTATACAACCACATTGGGTGCACAACGTCTTGGCCTAAGTCAGGAAACGAGTTAGACGTTCAGAGTCATAGTGATGGGGGTCTAGGCAGTCAACCACGCAGGACAAACTTGCGGAGTTAATCCCCCCGCTGTGGGGCACGGTTACATGGACAAATTGAGGATTACCGTGGGCCTGGTTGCACGGTGTGCTGAGCTATCAAACTGTACATCAATGACGGCCACAGCGCGGACCTTGTATTTTCTCGTTAATCCACGCAGTGGCGGTGGCCAAGGTACCGCTTTGGCAGCGCTACTGCGTGAAATTTGTGGGAAAGACTGTGTTTTTATGCTCGGTGACGCTGACCTGCGACAGGTCATGAGCCTAAGCGCAAAAAACGAGGTTGCGTGGGTTGCTTGCGGCGGTGATGGAACTGCCAGCGCACTTGCAGATTGTATGGTTGGAGCCTCCGTTTCTGTACCAGTGGCAATTATTCCACTTGGAACCGGCAACGATTTGGCACGCAGCTTAGGTTGGACAGGTGGCAGTCTCACGAACGAACATGTGCGCGCTATTGTTGAACAACTCGAACAAGCACCAATTCGCCAGCTGGATCGCTGGCGATTAACGGGACCGGGTATTGATCGTTTGTGTTTAAATTATTGCAGCATTGGTGGCGATGCGGCCGTCGCGCTACAATTTCATCAAACGCGCTTGCGTCATCCGCACGTTTTACGTGGATCTCTAATAAATAAGGGCATGTACGCGGTTTTAGGTGCTCGGCAACGTGCCATACCGCTGCGCACCATGGTGCGATTTGAGGGTGGTATCAGCGTCCCTCAGTGGGCTCATGCGATGGTTTTTTCCAATATTGATAGCTATGCGGGTGGTGTGCAATTAGCCGCCGATTGTAAGCGTGATGATGGATTATTAGAGGTCGTTGCGCTTGGGCATGGGCTCAGCCTAGGTTTAGTAACAGCCCGTTTACGGCGCCCACGCCTAGTTAATCACGTTTCCTCGCTGACTTTTACCCTAACAGCGCCTATCCCCATGCAGGTTGACGGTGAACCATTTCTTGCAGCAATGGGCACTTATCAGCTCCGATCTATCGGACAGATACCAATTTTAGTAGCGAATGGTGCGCGCTAATGGGTTTTACCGCTGTCGAACTCGACAGAAGCCACAATCAACGGTAGGCCTGTTCCCCGATGCACGTCTAAAATAAGGGGTCGCCCATGG
>JAHEDF010000487.1 GCA_024641365.1 Planctomycetota bacterium
AATAGAGCATGCCCATTGCCGCAAAAATAACCACAGGTCCATATCCCTGTAACGCGGCGACTAAAACGACAATGATGACGACGTTTGGGACGGCAGCGGTAATTTCCACAAATCGCATCATAACATCATCCCAGCGTCCACCTGCAAGCGCAGCGATCATACCATAAAAAGTTCCTATGGTAATTGCCACCAATGCAGCAGCGACTCCAACCATAACAGAAGTTGCCAACGCGGCTCCAAGACGCAGAGCAAGACTGCGTCCTAATTCATCCGTACCTAATAAACTGAATTTACCAGCAGTCGTGTTACTGAATGGCGGTAATAATCGATCGCTCGGATTGGTGCGATCAGCGCTGTCCCCACACGCTAATTCTAATAAACTACGCGGTTGGCTTTGACCATGATTATCAATAATGGGCCACCAACGACCGCCCAACAATCCAATAATCAGTAAGAACGCTAACACACCGGTGCTGATGCGTTCGCCAAGCGCGGCATGCGACCACCACGAACCGATTTTACTCATTAATACCATAGCATTCCTGTAACCGCATGTGGCAGTGATAGAGCACATTTTGCCTGACGCCAATGGGCAGTCTTGCGCTGCCGACACCCATGCCAAGCATGCAGGCATGCCACCAATTCGCGTACTTCCCAGTTTGCTCTCCGCTGATTTTGCTCGTTTGGGTGAGGAATTAGCGACCTGTAAAAAAGCTGGCGCCAGCATGTTGCACGTCGATGTCATGGACGCGCATTTTGTGCCCAATTTAACCTTAGGTCCATTTGTTGTCGAAGCGATGCGCCGCTCAACAGATTTGCATTTAGACGTGCATTTAATGATGACCGATCCACAAAAATATATTGAGGCATTTCGCAAGGCTGGATCAGATGCGATTACCGTGCACGTTGAGGCAGTTGGTCAGCGCCAATTAGAAAATGTCATTAAACAAATTCGTGCATCGGGTGCAAAAGTTGGTTTAGCATTAAATCCCGATACCGATCCTGCATTATGGTTTTGGGCATTCAAACTCGTTGACTTAGTTATGTTCATGACGGTTTATCCTGGTTTCGGTGGCCAAGCATTTATTCCGCAAGTCCGTCCACGTATTCAAGCCACCCGCACAGCATTTCCAGATTTAGATATTCAAGTCGATGGTGGAATTGCCCGCGATACTATTCCGTTGGTGTTAGCAGATGGTGCCAATCGATTAGTTTGTGGTTCAGCATATTTTAGGGATAAAGACCAAACCGGATTTATCAAATGGGCGGAGTCTTTAACGCCAGGAAAGTCATAAGAAAATAATGCGTACGCGAACTGATATTGAAGCACGTGAAGAGAATATTTTAGCACCATATGCCATGCGCGCCGCTTTATCGCGTGGTCGTCAACATGAAGGAAGCCCTGATCCATTTCGCACGGCTTTTCAACAAGATCGTGATCGCATTGTACATAGCCGCGCATTTCGTCGCCTCCAATATAAAACCCAGGTATTTACCAACGATGAAGGCGATCATTTTCGCACGCGTTTAACCCACACGATAGAAGTTTCGCAAGTTGCTCGCGTTGCCGCGCGTCGCCTCGGATTAAATGAAGATTTAGTTGAATGCATCGCACTTGTCCACGATGTAGGGCATCCACCGTTTGG
This sequence comes from Planctomycetota bacterium, assembly GCA_024641365.1. Next base: position 1,647 of record JAHEDF010000487.1, read on the forward strand.
TCATCGCGGTGAAGATTTATTAGCCGAGCTGATGAAAAATCACGGCGGCTTTGAACATAATCGCCAAGGTTTACGCTTGGTAGAAGAATTAGAAATCCGTTATCCCGAATTTCCGGGACTAAATTTAACCTACGAAGTACGCGAAAGTATTATTAAGCATTCGGCGCATTATGATCGCAGCAAAGTGCCCAGGCGTTTTGAACCAAATGAAGCGCCATTATTAGAAGCGCAATTAGTCGATGAAATTGATTCGATTGTTTATGATTGCCATGATATTGATGATGGTATTCGTGGTGGATACGTGTCGTTAGCGCAATTAAATGACATTCAGTTATGGCAGGGGGCGTGGAAAGAAGCGCAACAGGAAAGCCCCCGGGACACCAGTGATAAACTCATGATTGATCGCGCACTACGACGCTTACTTGATAGTTTAGTCGGCGATTTAGTCGACCATACTGAAGCGCAATTACGCTTACGGAAAATTGCCACGCTTGCAGATTTACGTGCCTGTCCCCATCAAATTGTTGGCGTTAGCCCGAGTCTTCGTGTGGCAAAAGAATCACTCGAAGCTTGGTTGTTTGCTAATTTATATCGCGACCCACGCGTGAATCGTGTTTTTCATAAGGCGCGCCGTGTGCTCGGTGATTTATTCACCTTTTTCACCATGCATCCCGATAGCTTACCCACTGATCATGGCGCACGCGCAGAAGGCGCTGGGCTCTATCGTGCGGTCGCCGATTATATTGCAGGAATGACCGATCGTTTTGCTATGGATGAACATCGCTCGCTGTTTGCATAATATAATTAATGCATGCATATATAATCAACGAAAAATAGAAATGTTATTCAAAAGCTCCGTAGGAGCGACCGTCTGCCAGCCTGGGGTGAGGCGCAAGCCGTAACCCCGGGAAAAATAATTAATGAGGTAAAGCTCCAGCGGAGCGACGTCATACCCATAGTGCATGCCATGGAACCCAGAAAGGTTTTCGAATTTATAGAATGAGGCGCAAGTCGTAGGGAAGTTATATAAATAGGTATCTCTCTACATCATGACCTGGAAAATGTACTGGATGGTTGTAAGTTATTGTTATGAAAGAAGAACGAGGTGCCTGTCCTGAGAGTCCTTGCTTTAGATCTCCCGAATGATGTTGGGGGTGCTAAAGTTGAAAAGAGCTGGACAGACACATTCAGTTAAGAATTCGATTATAATTAAAATTTTGTAAAATAAAAAACGCAGGAGAAGAATTATGAAAAAAATACATCAGGAAGAGCTGAAAAAAATTTCCAAAGAACTAGAATCAAGATGGAAAAAATTTAATTCGTTTGTATTGGAGAGCAGCCCAGAAATAAATTATGTAAAGACAGCCAGAGAGTTTAAGGAAAAGTGCGAGTCATTTCACGAACTCGCTTACAGTGAGGTGCGAAAAATGAGAGAGGCAGGTCGCATAAAATTAGAAAAAGAAGGAATAGGTACAAAAGAGTTTGGAATGCAGTACGAGTCACAAATCCTAGGGGTTATAACAAAAAGAAAGTGGCCAAAACAGCTAATTAAAACACTGTCGATAGAACCATATGGGACGTCTATGGTCGATGCAGAGAAGATATTATTGTGGAGCTGCATATTAGGGAATTTTAGCCCGCTGGCCAACTCTCTTTATAAATATTATCCCCATGCTGGGTTTCCCTGC
>JAHEDF010000488.1 GCA_024641365.1 Planctomycetota bacterium
TTCTTGTACCTTGGGAGTAAATCGCCAAACCACACCCGGATAATCGATGCCAGTTATTTTCAATCCGCCTTCTGGCATTTCTTCAGGAACGCAGCTCACACGAATTGATTTTTTCAACCGCTGTGGTTCATCGGGACGCACTTTTGACACGTAGCGATATATATCATGCCACGAACGATCTTCTGGACGCACTAATGGATCCATGCCTGGTCCAATACTATCAATATTAACAGCGGCACGCACTTGCCAATGCGCAACCACTTCAATCGATTCTAAATCGGGATCACTTAAATAAATAGTGACGCCAACGCGAATTGGCCCGGAACGATTTTTATTATCTACGGCAATGGCCAGTGTAGTGGTAGCGTGTGGTAATAAAAATTTATCGGTAATTTCTAATTTCGCACATGAACAGGTCGGATCTAATAACGTCACTTTAACCGCGCGGTCATGTGGATTGCGCACGGTAATATGCGCCAAAAATGGATCGACTTCGCGAATAATCGGCGCCTGGGCAGGATCTGCGACGTTGGTATTTTCCAAAGCCAGCGCTGCAGCTGACAAGGCTAAAGATGACAGGGTAAGCAATACCAAATAACCAAGTCGTGCAGCAAACATGTGAACTCCTAAATAGCTTTTATAGACGGTCATGAAAAAGGCCGAGGTCTAACGCGTGGACACTGTTTCAGGTTCAACACGTACGGTTGTCACTCCCACAGCTTGCCTAGGCGCTACGCCGATGCCGATACCGTGGCTGCCAATACCGCAGCAGCAAGTCGCTCGGCGTCATCACTATCAGCAGTGTGTGGTCGATACGCACAGGTTGCTAAAATGGGCAAGCCCGTCACTAACGGCAATTCACTTACAGCCGTGCTCACAGCCAAAGATGGGGCGACAGCATCATGATAATTAAGCACCAGACCAATCACGTTAAGACCGTGCTGACGAGCCACTGCTGCCGTTAGCGCCGTATGATTTAAGGTGCCTAAATGCGGCCGCGTCACAATAATGACAGGCATATTAATAAGAGAAAATAAATCAGCGACGGTTTCACGTTTAGTTGTGACAGGCACCAATAATCCACCAACCCCCTCGACAATCACATCATGCTGATGGTCGCGTGTCGGCATACACGTTTCGACACCAGCAATTAACCGAGCCATGGTGATAGTGCGATTTTCCTGGGCCGCAGCGATATGCGGGGACGCCGCCGCACGTAATTGAATGGGACAGACACATGAAGGCGGTTGATGCTGATCACGTAACGGTTGCAAAAATCGTGCGTCTTCGGCGCTATCATTTTCCCAGCCGCCACAGGCAATCGGTTTATGGACCCACACGGTGCGTCCACGCGCACGCAATCCACGCAGTAAACAAGCCGTGACATAACTTTTACCAACACCCGTATCGGTGCCGGTGATAGCAACGCGCAACGATGGAATTAATGCGGCATCTGTCATGGATACCTGCGCAATCTCGGCGCTGTATTCAATTGCGTCATGAGAAATACCACTATAGTACAGTTCCCCCTGCGGCAATGTGGAACACCATTTTTATACGTTCCAAAGGAACGTAAGCGAAAATCGGTCGGTCGGCACAGTCCTTGCTCGGCGTTCATCACCAACCAATCCTTTACACTGCAATCTTAATAAAACTGGAGTTTAAAATTATGCCAACATACGAATATGCTTGTCCGAAATGCGGCATCGTTGAAGCATTTCAGTCCATCAAAGAAAAAGCCTACACCAAATGTCCGCAATGCAAAAAAGCCAAAGTGCACCGCATGATTTCTGGCGGCGGTGGCGTAATTTTTAAAGGCTCAGGATTTTGGGAAACCGATTACAACCGCAGTAGCGATTACCAAAGCAAAGCCAAAAATGAGGGCGGTACCGCGACAGAAACAGCGGCAAAAACAGATAGCGCCACCAAAACCGATAAGAAAAGCTCAGAGACGAGCGCCAAAAATGACGCTGCTGGACCACAACCGCAAGCCAAACCAGCGCGTGAGCCTGTGAAAACAGACGCGTAAACCGGCGTTTTCCAAAAATCGCAACCGGCACAGCAAAGCCACGAAAAACGCCCATGGAAACCCATGGGCGTTTTTCGTGGCTTGGTCGCGATGTCGTGGAGATGTGGCCGTGTCGGTGGCGAGATGAACCGAGTCAATGTGACTCGGTAGGGGTTAGCTCAACGCTTAAATCCGATGATGAATCAGGACAAATTGCCACAGAAGCCGTATTTCTACTCTGGCACGGGGCGTGCATAAGCGCTTGCCCCGGAGCCTTATTACCGGGCACGAATCACAAACACAGAACATCAATCAAACGGCACAAACAGGAGATACCTCATGCCAGCAAAGTCGATCGTCTTCAACGAAGCAGCGCGCGATAAAATCCGCCTCGGCGTTGAAAAACTTGCTCGTACTGTCAAGACGACCCTCGGCCCCAGTGGCCGTAACGTCGTTATCAATAAAAGTTGGGGCACGCCCCAGGTCACCAAAGACGGCGTGACCGTTGCGGAACAAATCGAATTCCGCGATCAATTCGAAAACATGGGCGCACGCATGGTACGCGAAGTCGCCAGTAAAACCGGTACCCAAGCTGGTGATGGCACCACCACCGCCACCGTATTAGCCGAAGCCATTTTCACCCAAGGCCTCAAAGCCGTTACCGCTGGCGTCAACCCAATTGATTTGAAAAAGGGTATTGATGCTGCCGTTGCCGCTGTGATCGCACACTTAGAAAAACAAACCACCAAGGTGAAAGGCGATTTCGCAAAAATCGCACAAGTCGGCACCATCAGCGCCAACAACGAAGAATCCATTGGTCAACAAATTGCCGACGCCATGCAACGCGTTGGTGAAGATGGCGTCATCACCGTCGAAGAAGGCAAAGGCCTCAAAGATGAAGTCGATGTCGTTGAAGGCATGCAATTTGATCGTGGATATATCAGCCCAAATTTCATTACCGATGTTGATCACCTGACCGCCGAATTAGAAAATCCTTATATTTTAATTAATGAAAAGAAAATTACCGCAGTCCAAGAATTAGTACCGCTGTTAGAAAAAGTCGCAAAAGCAAATCGCAGTCTGTTAATTATTGCTGAAGACATCGAAGGCGAAGCCTTAGCAACGATGGTCGTCAACAATATGCGCAAAGTCTTAAAATGCTGCGCAGTCAAAGCCCCAGGTTACGGCGATCGCCGCAAAGCTATGTTGCAAGACATCGCTGTCCTGACTGGCGGTAAAGCATTATTCGAAGATTTAGGCATCGACTTAAAGAATGTTGAATTAAGCGATTTAGGCTCAGCTAAATCAGTGAAAGTGGAAAAAGAA
>JAHEDF010000059.1 GCA_024641365.1 Planctomycetota bacterium
CATCAGCAGAAGCAAAAAGAGTCTTGCTAGAGGTCCCATTTATTTTGCAGCATCACATGACATGTGCACCGGCAACGTTAGCTATGTTGTCTCGCTATTGGCAAATAGAAGCTGATCATTTAGCGCTGGCTGATGCGATTTGTTATGATGGCACGCCTGATTATCGGGAAAGAGGTTGGGCTGAAGAAGCAGGTTTTTGGACAAAAGAATTTACGGTGACCTGGGATGCAATCGTCTTTTTAATTGATCATGGTATACCTTTTACCTTAACCACGGTGGAAATTACGAGTGCTCATTTACAAGCTGTCGTGGGTTATGATGCCAGACGAAAATCTGTATTAATACGTGATCCGGGAGCGCGGTTTGTTCGAGAGGCATTAGCCGAACCTTTGTTAAATAGTTATGCTGCATTTGGTCCGCGTGGTATGGTAATAATACCCGCTCATAATACCGAACTCATAGAGAGTATCAATTTACCTGACATATCCTTATATGACATGCTGCACCAAGTGCGAAAGGCATTATCCCTGTATGATCGGGTCACTGCAGAAACGGCTGCGGTTGAATTAGAAAAAATAGCTCCTGGTCACCGTATTTCGCTCATGGCGCGTCGTAATATTGCTAATTACGATGGGGATACAACGACATCTGCGCATTGCTCCAATAAATTAGCCGAACTCTATCCGGATAATCAAGCTGTAATAATGTCGCAATTATATGACATTCCTGAACATCAACGCCAGGACGAAATTGATAAATTAGAAGCTATTATCGCAGATCCAGAAAAAGATGCTAGTTTCACGATTCGTTTAGCTGGTTTTTTATGTTGGGATAAACGCTATCAAGATCGCGCAGAAAAATTGGTGCGATCATCATTGCGAAAACTGCCATTAGACGCCAGAGCTATTCGCATACTTGCAGTTATCCAATGGGAAAATGAAGCCTATGCCTATTCGGCTAAATTATATCGTCTTTGTACCTGTATTGAAAACGCGGACGAGAATTATGCGCGCAGCTATTTTAAGGCGTCTCGCTATTTAGGTGCAACCAATGATGCCTTACAGTTTCTGCAAAAACGTGCTGATGTCGCCATTACCCGTTCACCGAATCCAGCCAAAACTTTGTTTTGGGCGTTAGATGTGTTGCATCGTACCAGTGATGGCTTTACCGCATTGGAAAACGTGCTGACGAAACATGGCGATGATGGTTATTTATTATTATTTTTGGCACAAGAATATATTTATGTCGGAGACTACGAAAAATCACAGGAATTACTGACGCGAGCTAAGGGAATAACTCGCAGCGCAGATTGGCTGGCTGTTTCCGCTGATTTAATTGATAAACAAGGTGACCGTCAGCGATCGCTACAAGAATGGTACAAGGTGCTTGAAGAAAATCCTTTATCCATGCCAGCTCATCGTAAAATTGCTGTTGTATTAAATGAGATAACTGATGAATCAGCGGCCATAGACCATTTACAAAAATCCATAGAAAAGACACCGCATTTAATTGAGTTGCACGAGTTATTAATAAGATGGTTAGCAAACCAAAGCCCAAAAACGGTAGAGCCAGCGATCCGTCGATTAATTGCCTTAAATCCTGAAGACGCGTGGACGCAGCGTGAATTAGGGTGGTGTTTACTTAAGCAAAAACGTTTTACAGAAGCACAGCCAGTTGTCGACAAAGCTTTTGCTATAGATGGGAAAAATACAGGGAACTTTAACCTGCGCGGCGATTTATTACTTGCGCAAAATGATGTATTAGGAGCTCAGGAGGCTTGGCGAGATGCTATTTTAATTGGGGCAGATAACACCTATGCAGTTGATCGTTTAATGCATTCTTTAAGGGATGCGGACGAAAAGCGAAAACAACTACGCTTATTAAAACAAGAATTAGAGCGGCAGGTATTATCTGGGGAAGGTGTAGAAGCCTTTCGTACACATGCGCAGAATGTATTACCGGCAATAGAAATTCTTCAGACGTTAGAAGCGGCCTATAAGGCACGGCCAGATTTGTGGCAAGTATGGACGGCGCTCATCGCACAGCATACCACCATGGATCACATTAATGAGGCACATGCTTTGTCTAAAAAGATGACAGAACAATTGCCGTTATTACCACGAAGTTGGCTTGAGCTAGCAGATGCCGCCGAATTACGTCAGGATGCAGAGGAAGAAAAAGACGCGTTAATTCGCGCGTTAAAAATTAACCCCGCTTGGTCAGTTGCATCACGCAGGCTTTCGTCAGTTTATATTACCTTAGGCGATGTCGAAAAAGCGAAAACCGTTTTACAAAATGCAATACAACAAGATCCAAGAGATTCAGGGAATTATAGTTCGCTTGCGGAGCATCTTTTAAACCAACATCAACATGAAGAAGCCTTTAATTTATATGAAAAAGCAATTAATTTAGATCCAGGTGATGATTGGGTTTGGAATCGTCTTATTGCATTAGCCCCACAACGAGCGCGCGCACTCGCTCAATTACATATTGAAAACCGAGGACATGAACCACGGGCATGGTATCGGCTGGCTCAAGTACTTGAGCACAATGCTCCATTCAAAGAACAACTACAAGCAATTGATCATGCGCTTGAGTTAAACCCTCGTTTTATTGGCGCTTATGTTCATAAGGCTAAGATACTTGTCTATCATGGTTTTTTTGAGGAGGCGTTAGCGCTCGATAAATTACCGGTGTGGGAAGGATCACCACCTGATGAATTAGTGCATAAACTTGCCGAGATGGAAATGGAAGCCAATCGAAATGGTGACGCTATTAGGCGACTAGAAAAATTAGTCGAGCAACAACCGGAAAATTTTAATTCTTGGCGTTATTTGGCAGGATTGTATCACAAGATAAACAGGAAAGAAAAAGCTATTTCGGCGGCTAAAAAATTAGTCGAGCTGCGACCTCGCGAATCACGCTCTTGGGGTTATTTAGGTGATGCCTATTTATTAGCGAAAAAAACCGACGATGCCATGAAATCTTTGCATCGTGCTCTTGAAATAGATCCAACATACTCCTTTGCTGCGAACAAGCTATTTGATCACTACATGGAGATAAAAAATTATGATAAAGCGAGAGACATCTTGCAGTGTTTGCAACGCCATGATCCGGGTGGATGGACCTGCGCTAATGAAGTTAAATTAGCTGTAGCCACAAATGAGTTAACGCCTGCTTTAAATGCCATGCGCCATTTATGTGGTGATATAGAAGCGCCTGCCGATTCACTTAATGAAGCAGCTGAAGATTTGGTAAGGGCCAAGCACGGAGATTCTTTATGTGATATTTTAAATGAAGTAATTGAGCTACCAATTGGAAGCAGACAACGGTTTTATCTCTGGACAAAGTACTGGGTACCGAAGCAGTCACCGCGCTCGTGCGCTGAGCGAATAGCAAAAATACAAAATCTAATTCCACGTGGCGAAGCAGAAGAAGTCTATCTTGATTGGTTATCTGAAAACGCTCCGCTGAAGCAATTACAGGCGTTTGTCGCCGAGCGAAAGGAATCTCTTGCTCAGCGGCATGACACATGGGGTATGGTTGGCTACGCATTATATACCAAAGGAGCATATCGTGATGCAGTTAACTTTTTATCAGATTGGGAAAGTCGTTCAGATGTCCAAGCGTGGGCTTTAACTAATTTATGTGCATCACTACGAAATATTGGCAGAGAGCAGGAGGCATTACAAATAGCTCAACATGTATTGACTTTGAAACGCGATCATTCATTCGTTATTCATGGTTTGTGGGTGGCTTGCGACTACGCGCTCAGGGGAGACGCCGAAAAAGCGGATTCCTTGATAAAACAATGTGAAACAAACAAAGATTTTCATCGTGCACTAATGTCACTTGCTGATGCGGCGCGTTTGCTGCTAGATCAGAAAACAACCACTTACACGTCAGCGAAAATTATTAAACGTGCCGTAAATGATTATGAGACAATTTTTTCAAGTGACAATGGACTACAATTACGTCGGATGATAACAAAAATTGCTACTGCCATGGCACGGCGTTCGGGAGTTCATTGGCATTTATGGGGTTGGTGGAAACGATGGCAAGCAAGCGGCCTAAAAGTTTGGTAGATTTTTATTGCTCATCTGGGGGCGAAGACGCCGGCGTCTATAATTGAGATATAGAGACCACATTAATATATTTATCAGGTTGCGGTATTTACAACGGATGCTTTTTCACCGTCACGTAGTTTGATTATGTGATCAACCACATGGGTCGCGAATGGCATTGAACACGTCCATGCTGGTGACACTGCATTTAAGACATGCACAGATTGCGCATCTCCTTCAATAATAAAATCCATCACCAGGTTTTTTTTCTCAATATCTAATAATTGTGCACGAATACCGGGACGTCCCCAGTGTGTGTAGTCTTCATGGTCGACATGCGTTGCTAATTTGGCCGCCTCAGCGACTAAAAATGACGAAGAAAACTTTTTGATTTCCAGGCGAGCAAGTTCGCGGAAATCAAAGCCTGCTTTTATTAGCAATGATGCTTCACGGATGGTTATGTCTATCATCTCGGAGAGTGAAAAATTTTCTATACCACCATAATGTTCACGCCAAAATGCTGGTATTGCTGTAGGACCAATTTTCCCATGACCATCAACCGTGACGGTGAAATGAACACCTAAAAAAGGAAATTGTAAGTCGGGAACGGGATAAATATGGGTGCGAAATGAAAATGGTTTTTCGTCACTGTAACGATACAGACCTTTAAAAGGTAGAATGGTGTAGCGTTTGGAAAATCCAAAGTCCCGCGCTACTTTATCGGCATATAAACCACTACAATTAACAATATAATGCGCTTGTAAGGTCCCGTTTGTGCATTCAATTGCTCCAGGACCACCACGCACATAGGCGGTTCCAAGATGAAAGGTGATACCAAGGTCGCGTGCATCTCTGGCTAAACTCGCAATTACGCGTTCAGGATCAGCTGATGCGGTTGTTGGAGACCATAATGCGCGTTCATAGGTTTTTACGCGTGGTTCAATTTGTTGTGCTTCCGCTCGTGATAACATTTTTAATATCACATCATTTGCCAGGCCACGTCGGTAGAGCTCATCCAAGCCAGCTAATTCATCTCCATTTTTTGCCACGACCAATTTTCCGCACATAAACAACGGTAATTGTCGTTTGCGACAATATTCTCGTAATGCCCTATTGCCGTCGCGACAAAAACGTGCTTTGAGGCTGTCAGCAGAATAATAAAATCCGGCATGTAAGACGCCGCTGTTGCGACCAGATGCATGTTGGCCAACAGCATTTTCTTTTTCCACGATGGCAATTTCGGCTTTAGGAAATCGTCGCTTCAATTCAATGGCAACGGTTATTCCAATGATTCCAGCGCCAATGACTAGGTAATCCGTCATAAAAGGTATGATTTCCACTGCATGGTAAGATGTCTAGTGGGCGGATATTATCCCTGTAGTGACTTATGGACTTGGGACACGGCGACCTGACTCACCCTTGCGCTGCTGTAACCTCTTAGACCATCCAGGATATGGGGGACGATCCATGTCAGAAAACGCTGCGGCACAATCATCATCGGATGTCGGATGGTTGTCTGATTTAGCGCACATGCGCGAACGGTTAAATTCGGCAATCCGGGGACGTGTCGTCGGCCAGACAGAAACCGTCGACGCGTTATTGACGGCCGTCTTTGCGCGCGGACATGCCCTCCTTATTGGACCACCCGGTGTCGCAAAAACATTATTGGTGCGCACATTGTCAGAAGCATTGGGATGGAGTTTTAAACGCATTCAATTTACCCCTGATTTGATGCCATCAGATATTACGGGTACTGAAGTATTACGTGAAGACAAAGTAAACGGCACTCGAGAATTTGCTTTTGTGCCTGGCCCAATATTTGCCAATTTAGTTTTAGCGGACGAAATTAATCGTACCACACCGAAAACTCAGGCAGCGTTATTAGAAGCCATGCAAGAAGGCATTGTCACCACTGGCGGCACGACGCATCCATTACCCAAACCATTTTTTGTTTTAGCAACACAAAACCCAATTGAACAAGAAGGTACCTATCGTTTACCGGAAGCACAATTAGATCGCTTTTTGGTGTCCATTCAGGTTGGTTATCCCAGTGCTGAAGATGAACGCGCTATAGCAACCATGGATACGGTTGATCGTGCCGCTGTCGAACCAGTGATGGCAATTGATCGCTTTACCGAATTTGCTCGTGCTATAGCTAGTATACCTGTTCCGCCTGTGGCGGTAGATTATGCGGTTCGCTTAGTACGCGGTACGCGACCTGACGAAGATAATGCATCATGGGTTAAAAGTAATATTGCCTGGGGATGTGGTCCGCGTGCAACGCAGCATTTAATTGCTGCTGCGCGTGCGCATGCGGCATTACACGGACGTGCAGCGGTGGGATGCGAAGAAATTGCTTCCGTTGCAACTTGGGTATTGGCGCATCGCTTAGTACCAACTTTCCAAGCATTAGGGAAAGGCATTAATAGCACCACGTTAGTCGCCTCGGTATTAAAAAACGTTAAACCATAACAATGCGAAAAACACGTCGTGCTCAAGGCGAAGATCGCGCTACTAAGCTGGCGTTAGAAACGCCACGACTTGGTCGTGGTAATGGACTCGAATTAGTTGCACGTCGGGTATTAGAAGGTTTATATGCTGGCCGCCATCGCTCGCCATTTCATGGCACCTCCATTGATTTTGCGGAGCATCGTCCATATCAACCAGGTGATGAATTACGTACCATTGATTGGCGCGCCTTTGCGCGCACGGATCGTTTATTAATTAAACGTCATCATGATGACCGCCAATTACCCCTGGCATTTGTCATGGATACATCAGCGAGCATGGCGTACGGTGAACCGGCAAAAGATCAGCAAGCACAATTATTAGCTGCTGCATTGGGTTTATTAGCGCTCGATCAAGGTGATTCCGTCCGCGTTATTGCTGGAAAGCAACAGACCACGGCAGTAGGTCCGGGTGGTGTGGTGCCATTATGTAGCGCACTGACGAATTATAATAGTGATGGTATGTTTGATGTGGCAAACGCGCTCATTGCGTGCGCAGCCAATTTAACGCAGCGTACTTTAATTGTCGTGCTCAGCGATATTTTAAGCGACAGCGAACAAATTGCCGAAGCGGTTGCAACGGCAACAGCACGAGGACATGAAGTTGCTGTCATTCAATTATTAGATCGCAGTGAAATTGATTTACCCGCTGAATGGGGCCGTGTGGTTTTACATGATCCGGAAGATTATGAGCCGGCGGTTTCGTGTGATGCGGCGCAAGCAAAGGCGAGTTTTGATGCAGCTATGGCTGTCCATATAGAAAAATGCCAGACCGCTTTGTTAGCTGCAGGTGCTGATTTTCAACAATGGTGTACTGATCAAGATCCGGTTCAGATGTTAGGGTTTTGGTTAGAACGTCGGCGGCGGCGGTAAATCATATGGGATTTTTAGCACCTGCCGCATTAGCAGCCGCGCTTTTCGCCGCATTACCTATTGCAATTCATTTATTAACCAGTCGTGCAGCAGAACGTCGTAATTTTCCAGCGTTAGCTTTTTTACGACGAGCCTATGCGGGACAAGCTCGTTTCCATCGCATACGTGATATTTTGATTTTATTATTACGTATCCTCGCATTATTGCTCATGGCCTTGGCCTTGGCCGGTCTATTTTGGACAGGGAATCACGGTGCTGCTGGACGGCCATTTGTGGTTATCGTAGATGCTTCCGCGTCGATGCGCCAATACGATAAAGGTGCGCAAGTGTGGGATCATGCCATTGCAACCGCAGCTCGCTTAGTTGAAGAATTACATGATCGACCTGCTACATTAGTTATTGCGGGAACAACCATCGAACGTTCCAGTTTATTACCATCGCTCGATCGCGGGCATTACCGTGCTTTATTGCAAGCTGCACAACCAGGTTGGGGTGGCAGTACCAATGATCAGGCTATCGCTGTCGCAATGAGCATGCTGTCAAATGGCGGTGATATTCATCTGATTAGTGATGGTAGTCGTGGCACGATGTCCGGCATCGATCCGCAAGCGACTCCTAGTCATATTGGTTTGCATGTAATTAATGCTGGTGGTGGCAATGCGAATCACGTTATCAAATCAATTGCATTAGAACCTGGCGTCGCTGTTGTTGGACGTGCTTGCGTGGTGATAGCGGAAATAGGAAATTATGACACGCATCCAGCGACCTTAACGGTAGCCATTGGATTTGGTCATGACCGACGCAGCCACACGGTGACGATTCCTCCAGGTGAGTCGCTGTCGGTGTCACAAACATTTACACCGCAACAAACCGGAACCCAACAAGTGTCGGCAGCAATAATTACGCGACAGGCACAAAGCAGTGATTGTTTATTAGCAGACGATCAGCGGGTTGGAGTTGTCGTAGTGCGAGAAGCATTGCCCGTACGCATCATCTCGGATCTCAATATTAATAATTCAGCCGATGCATTAAAACCAGTGGTGGCAGGTTTAACCGCAGCAGGATTAGTACCCACCATTGTCCGCAGCGGACAATTACGTGACATTCCCGTGTTAACAGCGCGCAATGAAGATGCCGTGATTGTGACGGTCGGATTACGCTCAATTGCATATGCTCAGGCGCTTGCCGGGCATATGTTGGGTGGCGGTGCTTTAGTGCAAATTATCCATAGTGATGAAGATGCTGCTTTGGTAAAAGCGCTTGATGGCATTGAGGCACCGTTGTCGGTATTACCGCCGGTTGATTTACAAGACCGTCAGCGCGGCATGACAATAGGTGACGTACATACCGATCACCCATTATTATTCGATTTAATTGGCCGCGAACCATTGCTGCAACAAATTGAGGCAATTCGTTATCGGCCTGCGACATTAACCCCAGGTGCGGTTTCCTTAATTCGATGGGAAGACGGTAGTATTGCCATGGCTGAACGCCGTATTGGTGCAGGACGCTGGATTGCGATAAATATGAGCCCTGCCGACGATCATACCAATATGGCAGCATTAGAAGTATTACCCTTAATGATGTCACGAATTGGACAGGTATTACAGCCACGTCGACGCGATGAATGTGCAATTCCCAGTGGTATGTCTTTACCGAGCGAAGTGGCGATGGTGCATGAAGATGGTGAACGTGTTATTGTTGTCGATGGTGCCTGCCTGTTAAATAAACCCGGCTTATATCATTCGGAAGTTAGTAATAATCAGTCTGTGGTAGCGGTGGCGATTCCCAAGGACGAAGGTGATGTTCGGCACGTTGCGATGCCAATTGGTGCTGATGGTGTGGCGGCACAAGATGCGATTATACAAGCACGATCTGTACCGATGTGGTCGTGGGCATTATTAATCGCATTGGTTTTATTAGCCTGTGAATCTTGTATTGCAGGTCGGTTGAGAAAGGCTCGCACATGAGTCTTGATCCGCTTATTCCGATGTGGTTGGTGTGGAGTGCATGTGCGCTCGCCATTGGTGCAGCACTGTTCACGTATCGTGGTTGGTCTGCATTAATAATTTTTCGCATTGGTGCGATTTTAATTGTAACATTAATGCTCGCAAATCCTGTTCATGAAATTGAACAACCGATCACTAAACAACCTCATTTATTATTAGTTGCTGATGCGTCAGGCAGTATGATGACGAATGATGCCGGTGAGGGACAAACGCGTTACGCTGTGGCAAAAAATGCACTGCAACGTTTGCATGATGAATTAAAAGACTGGTACACGATTTCTATGATGGGTTTTTCGGATCGACTTCTCGCTCCGATGCCTATTGACGCAAAAGGAGACAGTGATTTTGGAAATTTGACGGCGTTGCAAGCACAAGCACCAAAACCGGCTGCGGTTGTATATATTAGTGATGGAGCAGACTGGCGGCATTCTGACCCAGAACATGATTTAGCACGTTCGCGCATAATTACCCATACGATGGCAGTTGGCGACGCACGACCACCAACCAATGTGAGTGTCCGATTAACGGTTGCGAGCCCGACGGTATTTCCCGGACAAGAATTACCAATGACGGTGACTATTACCGCAACGCCGGATTTACGTGGTCGTCGTGTGCGTTTAGAAGTGGACTCCATGGATGACAGTGGTCGTCCAGTTGCCTTACTGCGGCGCGATGTTGATTTAGAAGCACTCGTTCGTGTGCCATTGGTCGACACACCAAGTGGACAAAAAGGTGGCCGCTTATGGCGGGCGCGCGTCGCAGCTATTCCAGATGAATTAACATTAACCGATAACCAAGATTTTGCTTCTGCTCAAGTGGTCGATCACAGTGTACGAGTTTTAGTTTTTGAAGGACAGCCATATTGGGATACGACTTTTGCGGTACGTGCGTGGCGACGCGATAAACAATTAGATGTCGCTTCCGTTTATGGCATTGGTAAACGCGCTTGGCGCACGGGCGTTGAACCGCCAGAGGCTTTGCACGAAGAAGCACTCAAGGATGTCGATGTGATTGTATTGGGCCAAACCATTGAGCAATTTACGGATGAAAAGACCGCAGAAGTCCTACGTACGTATGTCGAGCGTGGGGGTGGCATTTTATTTATTGGCCCCGGGCAACGCTTAGCCGGGAAATTAGATGAACTCATGCCCATTACGGGAAATGGATCTATGCGTGATTTGGAAATATCATCGCAAGACTCCGCATTGACTGGTTTATTGCCCAAAGATGTTCGCTTCTCAATTCGCACACTGAGCGGATTTGAACTCAAACCACAATCACGCATATTGCTCGGAAAGCGGCAATTACCTTTAATTGCAAGTCGACACGTTGGTGGTGGATGGGTGTGTAGCGTACAAGTTGAAGGCATATGGTCATGGTCAGTCGGTGATCAGGGCAAAGAAATAGCAGAACGTTTTTGGCGGCAATTATTACGTACTTTAACCAATGCCCCGACGGGTAATTTACGCGCTGAACGATTACGGGTAAATATTGGTGAAGATGCGGTTGTATGGGTACAGCCGGATGCAGACAATCCAGAGCCAGTACGCGTGCGTCGTCCGAATGGTGAAGTCATTGTTGCACCAATTAATGACAACACCATACGTTTACGTTTGGATCAATCAGGTCTTTATCAAGTTATGCGTGGAAAAGAATCACTGACCTTAGTTGCGACGATTGAAGATCGCGAACAATTAGAATTAGCGCGTGATGATGCGCGACTGCAAAGGCTTGCAAAAACAACAGGCGGTGATTTCTATACAGATTTAGATCGCCTGATAACAAGATTACGAACAGCCAGAAGCATGGCAGGGAAAATTACCAAACCAGAACCATTAATTACCAGTCCAGCGTGGTTTTTAGCGGTCTTATTGTTATTAGGCATCGAATGGGTTTTACGTCGTCGCTATAATTTAACGTGATTTCTTGCCATAGTTCTACATTGAAACTACTAATTTATAAGAATGAAAAGAAATAACGGAGTAACGGAGAAGAGCATTATAAAAGAGGGCAAAACATAATGCATTTTTCCTCGGCTCTTCCGTTACTCTTGTTAAAATTAGATAATCTTATTGTTTATTGGTTTTTGCTGAATTGGAATTACAAAACTATTCTAAACCATAATCAGCAATTTTTTTCAATACCGTCGGACGGCTAATGCCAAGTAATTGCGCAGCTTGACTGCGATTACCACCACAGCGTGCTAATGCGGCAGCAACATGTGTCGCTTCAACTTGAGCTAAGGTGGGAAATGGAGCATCTTTTTTAGTTTCAGCAACGGTCTGATGTTGTTCTGGATGTAAATCCAAATCAGTGACCGTAATTGCATCGGTCGCGCTAATTAAAGCACGCGTTAATACATTACTTAATTGCCGCACATTCCCAGGCCATGGTGCTTTTTGTAGACATGCTTTGGCATCGGCGGTAAGCGAGAGGGGCGCTAAGCCGGTTTCCTCCGCCGCTTTTTGTAACAGATGCTCAGCTAAAATAGGAATATCGTCACTGTGATCACGCAATGCTGGAGTTGTCAATCGCACCACATCTAAGCGATAAAATAAATCAGAGCGAAAACGACCTGCATCGACTTCAGCTTGTAAATGGCGATTAGTGGCTGTCACAATACGTACATCAACCTCAATAGGAGCACTGCCTCCGACGGGTTCAATGGTGCCTTCTTGTAAGGCGCGTAGTAATTTTGGTTGTAATGGTTCTGGTAGTTCACCAATTTCATCTAAGAAAAGCGTACCACCGTGAGCTTGCCGAAAGCGTCCAGGCCGTGCGACATGCGCACCCGTAAAAGCACCAGCTTCGTGACCAAACAATTCTGCTTCAAATAATTCTGCGGAAATAGCGGCGCAATTAATAGCAATGAATGGTCCACTCGCGCGACCTGATTGCTGGTGCAATGCGCGCGCGACTAATTCTTTGCCAGTACCACTTTCGCCAGTGATGAGCACGGTCGCATCGGTGCTCGCGACACGTTCAATGCGTCGGCGTAAATTGTTAATAAGGTCGCTTTGTCCAATAATTCCATCAGTAACGAGTGCTTTTTTGG
>JAHEDF010000489.1 GCA_024641365.1 Planctomycetota bacterium
CCAGGAAAATACGTTTAATCGAAGACGGATTAACCGCAGAGGACGCAGAGAGCGCAGAGGGAATTTATAAAAATAATCTTAGCTCATTCCATTACCTGTAAATGCCAATAAACGGTAATTTTTACTGTGGATTTGTTTAAAAACCATCTCTGCGCCCTCTGCGCCCTCTGCGGTTAATTGCCTTTTGGTAATTTTCAATATTTCAATAAATGCCGATTTAAACGAGGTTCTTAGCCGAATAGCATTGCGTACGTCTCATATTTATCTTAAAACAATAGCGACATAATACCAGAACGAGTCATAATTATTTCTTGAGTTGCAACATGGCCTCAGCAAAGCCTTTGCCTATTTGCGCCATGATGCCACCCGAACCCATATAATGAAATTCGGCATTCGACGTACTGGTGTTGAGTAGCGTTAACTCGCGTTCATTAAAATGTTTGGCGAGTAATGCATCGGTTTGTTTTTGCGCTTCATCTCGATTTATTTTTTTCTCTTTAATCGCAGCAGTGATCGCATCCAGTTCCTTTTTCAGTCCATTCTTTTTTTCACGTAAAGCCGATACTTCCATGTCCCAATACTGTTCTGTAAGCACAGCCGTTACCGTGCCCTTAAATTCTGGTAATGACGCTGGCGCAGCCATGGCATCGCGAAAGCCTTGATGCGTCGATTTATAACGCTGCTGACTGGCCGTATATTCTGAAGTCGGGCCACCGACACCCATAACACCAATCACGAATGGTAATGTTGGCGCGTCGAGTTCCTTTCGCACATCACGAATAAAATGTGCAAGGACATCGCTGTACGCTTGATAGCCACCGGGATTTGCACGATCTGGATATGTACCGCCATCAACCATATCATTCCAACCTTGAAACCACACAAACCCAGCTAATTCATAACCGACTTGCGGATCATAGTCTGGATACACACGTTTTATGTCGGCCAGGACTAGTTTTACGTGGGCCATCATTAAGCGGTAATAATGACCTGTTTCTTCAGCTTTTTCTGCTTTAACTTTTTCTATGTCTTTATTTTGATTTTTGAATTTTTCTATTTGCGTGTCATTAAAAACATACGGCCCAGCGCTAGGCGGACGAAAATCGGTATTAATACTTTTTCCACCCCAAGCCGTTTTAATTAACAAAATTGGTCGCTTGAGTTGTTTTTCCATCGTTATACCAAACATAAATTCAGGGCCAATTTTTGTCTCCTTGGCGCCAAAACCAACTGTGAGCTTACCAATTTGTTCTGCCTCTGCTGATCCAATCGACGATATCCACACCTGTTGGCATACGCGTGGATTTCCAGCATCATCACGCATCTCAGCCAATAGCGGAGCTAAATTCGGCCGTAACGCCATCGCATCAAAGGTGCGAATTTCGGCATGTCCCTGCATATTTGACTGACCGGCTAATATATAGACGGGCAATTTATCAGCTGCCACGCTGACAGTCATTGCCAGCAAACAGATGGCTACAGAAAATAATGAACGAAATTGTACGCGTTTAATAAATGACATGGGTACCTCAAAAGTAACAGCTGGTTGGCGTGGGAAAGTATAGTCTACAATTTCCTCGTGCACCAGCACATACCGGAGTTTTTAACCATGTATGTAAGACAATCTACTTCCTTTACCTGACATAATCAGGCTAATGAAGCGAGATGGGAATGAGATTTATATATAAACGCGATCACGACAACGTTTTGTTTCGTTTTACCGCCGTACTATTACAACGTATGGCTCCGCTTTAATTAATCAAAATGCTCATCATGCGGGTCAAAGGCGGGCACTGGAATATTAACAATTTTTAATTTCCCAACCGCACGATGACGACAACCAGGCTTAATTAAGATCGTCGTCATTGGTTTAACCGGAATCATTTCCCCATCCAATTCCATATGACCTTCGCCTTCTAAAATTAAATAAATCTCTGTTAATTTCTTGTGATAGTGCGTGCGGGCATCTTCTTGGATATCGACGTAATGAATGGTAGCGACTTGGTTATCTGGCGACACAAACGCACGTTTGGTCCACCCGCACGGGCAACGTTGAGCGGCGATATCATTAAAATGGGCAACGCTGTAGTTTTTAGTTGAGGTGGTCATGTGAAAAATTCCTTCTGTGAGGAGACCAGTGGAAGTGACTGGAATGACGGCTTCTCTTTGGCAATATACATGATGAATCGAGCTTTACATGGCTGAAATGCATCAAGATTTGGCAAAATCAATGGTGGCACGGGTACCGCCATCCCACATACGGTGCGAAGTACTCTACGTCCAAAGTGGCAAATCTCCCGCCGGATTAGCGTTCCCAGAGCATTCCCATCCGTTTTGGCAGCTTGAAATACTACTATCGGGGTGCTTGCGCTGTTGTACCCCAGCTGGTGATCACGTCCTTAAATCTGGAGATGGTTTGTTACTACCAGCCCATTTGCCACATCGTTTTCATTACCAACAAAAAAGTAGCCACGTTTCTATTAAATTTCGTGTCGATGGTGCGAGCACGCCAACACAACCCATCATTTTAAAAAACGTACCGAGCTGGAAAACATTAAGCGCGACATGCATACATTTAATTGAGCCGCCACGCCCTGATTATCGACGCCAACATGCGGTCTGTCATTTGTTAGAAGCATTAATCGCGATGACCGCAACGCCGCAACCTGAACGTGATGTGACACCTTCATTAGTAGAGCAAGTACGTGCGTTGGTAGAACACGGCGAAAATCGTCGCTGGACCGTCGCAGGCATTGCTCGTGCCCTCGGCTGCACACCGGGGCATGCGTCTGCAGTTTTCCGCTCGCAGTCAGCGATGACATTAAAGTCATTTCTAGATCAAGCACGCCACGAAGCGGCAGCTAATTTATTAAGCAATACTGATTTACCAATAAGTGAGATCGCAGATTTATTGGAATTTCCAGACGTCTTTGCTTTTTCACGCTTTATCAAACGGACCGCAGGAATTAGTCCACGAGAACTGCGCAAGAAAATGCGCTAATTATTTACTGATATCTCTGATATAATCATGAACCGCACCAAAGACACGAGGCGCTTTAATTGAAAGCGTCTCGTGATTAATATTATTTTTTCAAATATTTTTCCGGAACTTTGTCACCCAGACCAAATTGTTTAGCTGCGCCTTTATACCAGTTTTGTGCTTGTGTCATATTGTCGCTTAATTGTTTTGCACGATCTTCTGACTGTGGATGGGTACTCATAAAAGCAGGGCCACTACTGCCAAGCGCCGCAAAACGTTGCCAGAAACGTACTGATTCTT
Source organism: Planctomycetota bacterium (assembly GCA_024641365.1). Next base: position 3,281 of record JAHEDF010000489.1, read on the forward strand.
CTGGGTCATAGCCCGCTTTCGCCATGTATTCTAATCCCATTAAATCTGCTTC
>JAHEDF010000490.1 GCA_024641365.1 Planctomycetota bacterium
CGCACTGCTAATTTTGGATCAATAACGGCTTCTTCAATTGCTTGATTTGCCAAAGCTTTCCACGCTAACGTTTTTAAGGCCGCATCATTTCCGCCCGCAACAGTAACGCGCGTTCCAACTCGCACTAAATCTAAGTGCACACCTAAATCCGCAGCGCCTTTAATAATTGATGCCTCAACAGGATCCATGACGCCAGTTTTACGTTGGACTTCAATAACACGGCGTTTGCTCGGAGCGGCCGCTTTCGCATCTTCCGCGATAACCACCGCTTGTTCGATAACCGGATCGCACAGCAAAGCGTCGCCAAGACGTTTTGCTGAGGTAGTATCTAATTGACCACGAATGAGGTAATAGCGGCTGCGTTGCAGATCCTTCAATCCGGTCAGCCCCAAGAGCGCCGCTTCGTGCGCTAAGTGTAGATCTTCAGCGGGATTACGTGGAACCACATCAATGCGAAAAGTGGCTAAGGACGCAGGTGCTGGCGCAGCAGATGAAGTAGCGGACATAGTGCGCGGGAGGCTAGGGCTCGCCACCGCCTGGGAAAGAGGCCAGTGGCCCATACCCAAATCAATGTGGTGCTGCTATCTGTTCGATACCGCAAGTGATAACCTAGCAGGCTGCTGAAAATCACCCGCATGCTAGGAATTGCTAGGGGTGGGTGCTATCTGACGGGGTATCTAATCCGTGCACCGTTTTTTCCCAGTAATGTGGCTTCCAGATTAATTGCCATAAACCTTTCCAGGCCCCCACTGCTAACAATATCCAATAAAGCGGTGATATCAGCGCCGCTACCAACAAACCATGCTGTCCTGGCCGACGACCGACTAAAAAAGTAATTAGCACAAAGGCAATATTTCCTAAAATTAAGGCAACCGATGCCACAAAAAATATTTGGCTCATAAATGCCAACGTGGGATCTTCAAATCGGCCATAATAAATCATTGGCCAACTCCAACGATCTTGTAAATGATCTCGTGTGGTAAGTAATTCTATTAAACTATAGCCGCGAGAAATATCTATGGTTAGTAACGTCGCATATATTCCACTTATTGTCCACAAAGCTAAATTTAAAGCAGACAAAATCGAAACGCAAAAAACTGATAAGAAAAATCCGAGAGCCCCCCATGGTCCCAGTCGCCCCACTAACAGCCACGGGCGTCGCCCCCACACTAAATGCGTCACCATATAGCCTTTGAGCCAACGGCTGCGTTGACGAATCCAATTTCCAACCTGGCTATTCGCCTCTTCCCATGTCGTACTATTTAAAGTCCGCGTGTGGTAGCCTTGCATGTATAATCGTACACCGAGGTCGCAATCCTCAGTTACATTAAACGGATCCCAGCCGCCAATATCTTTTAACGCCCGAGTGCGAAAATGATTACTGGTTCCCCCTAATGGAATTGGGACACCCAGTGCAACTAAGCCACTTAAATAACGACGGAACCACACATTATATTCCAAAGCAAACCACTTGGTCAATAAATTTTGATTATGATTATGATAAGCTAATTGTGCTTGTAGGCACACCACATGTTCTTCTACATCTTGGAAGGCTAATACCGCTTGTTTTAATTGATCTGGTTCAGGCCGATCTTCCGCATCAAATATTACCAAATACTCACCACGTGCGCGCTCCAAGCCATGATTACAGGCACGCGGTTTAGTTTTTGGTTGTGCGGGAGGCACCACAATTACTTCCGCATAAGATGGAATGCCTGCTGTAGTTAAAGCCGCTAATGTTTCAGGATCATCTGCTTCTAATAAAAATTTCACATCTAATTTATCATGTGGGTAATCGAGTTTACCCAATGATACTAAAATATTTCGTGCAACATTACGTTCTTTATAAAGCGGAACTAAGACTGTGTACGTCGGCCAGCCTTTTGCTGGTTCAGTGAGGGTCTCGTGATGTGCACCCAGATTACCCCCGACAGCTAATGCCAATAATCGAAAGCTTATCGCTGCGACATAGAGTAATGTTAATGTCCCGCCAACCACGCCGAGTGCAATTAACGGGTCATAAAGCGGTAAATAAATTCCAACGGCTAAAAGAAAACCAAACCACGGCTCTTGTCCACACGGCACATCATGTCGTTTTAATACTATACCAAGCGTGCTGGTCACAAATCCGGCTACTAACATGCCAAGTAAAACACCAAATGGATTACCAAGTAATGAATTCATGACATGCACTAAAGCAGAGCGATCATCAGATAAGGACACTGTTGATCCCATAATCAGATTACCGACTAGCCCACCCACTGCGGCTGTCGCAAATCCGACCATTAACCAACGCCAATTAATGGTCCGTAAAGCACAGGTTGCGCGAAAGCGTTGAACATAAGATGCCACTAACGGATCGCCGCCGTCTTGTGGTGGCACTTGAATAACACGTCCCCCATCAACGGGAGCTTGCGATTCTTTGTGGTCCAAATTGTCCGATTGCTCTACCTGATCATCGGCGCCAGTTCCGTGCATATTAATACTCACTCACAGTCGGCCAGCACATATGACTACGGTCAGGACGTCGGCCATGCTTGCAACCAGGGAACGTCTCGACCTGGAGGAACCGCGATCGTAACCTGTCGACCGTTCGCGTGGTGTTCCAGAGCAATATGCCACGTGTAGGCATCTGGAAGCGCGCCTGGGACCAAAGAAGCCCATTCAACAATGCCAAGACCGGTTTCCGACAATTCATCAAAACCCAATCCGGCCAATGCGTTGGCACCTTGCAGGCGATACGCATCGACATGAAAGATTGGCCAATTGGCCTCATAGCGATTCATGAGTGTAAAAGTGGGACTCGCCACCGCTTCCTGATCGCCACCAAGTGCGCAAACAAGTGCGCGCACTAACGACGTTTTACCTGCACCCAAAGGACCATCTAAAGCGATGCAATCTCCAAACGAAACCGACGCAGCCAGTTCCTGCCCCAAACGCTCGGTCGCTGCAATATCTGGTAAATGAATCGTTGGCATGCTGCGTTTCTCTGCGTGTTTAGATGTACTAGACAATACCCGCACAACAACTGATCGGCTCACAAGCGCTCTAGTAGGTGATTTATCAGCAATATTTCACATTACTAAAATAAAAAGACACTGACAATGCTAATAGGCTCATAATCGCGCTTATATCGGCATTTCCTAAAATATGCAAACTGCACCACAAAAAAATTACCCGCAGAAGACGCAGAGGCAATGCTATTCGGCTAATAATCGCGTTTTCTCTTGGAAAACACGTTTAATCGAAGACAGATTAACCGCAGAGGGCGCAGAGAGCGCAGAGATGGTTTTTAAACAAAGCCACAATAAAAATTACTGTTTATTGGC
>JAHEDF010000491.1 GCA_024641365.1 Planctomycetota bacterium
GTGGGCGGGCAAAATAGCGCGTAGCGCGCCCGTCCATTTTTTCCTAGCGGAGCGTAGAAAAAAAGCTCACGACAAAGTCCGTGGGAGCGCGAGGGCAGCGCCCACGAAACAAATAACCGGACGCCGAGTGACGATTAGCGGATATAATCGGCGCAGCCGATCCGCTAAATTTTGCAAGCGTAGCGCTGCAAAATAGTCAGGACAAAGTCCGTGGGGTTTGGGGCGCAGCCCCGAAACAAGAAACAAACTGGTCATGAGACAAGAGTTGCGCTGCTTGAAGTGGTCATGGCTCGGGCATATTCTCATAAACGAACCATGCATTTGGCCAGTAATTCACTTTGAAAGTAACTAGGAGATTCTGTTATGAAATTTACTCATCTCGGTGCGGTGGCATTACTTGCATTAGGGACATGGACCTACGGCGCTGATAAAAAGAATCCGCCAACGCGCGCATTTGATGCACCAGGGTCGCCAGAATTTGTGCGCCTAGATGGTAAAACGGGCGTTAATCCGCCAGCGAATGTGAATGGAAATTTTGTTGTTGGACCAGACTACAAAAAGGCGCCGGAATATACAAAAGTAGAGGGCGTGCCAGCTGGTCGCGTTGAACAATTTTCGCTCAATTCAAAAGATGGCACCATGTTTAATCCTGGAATCGCACGCAAGGAATTTGGCAAAGTCGATCCGAATAACCCGAAAACATTAATTGTTGAAACCCATGAAATTGATTACGTCAGACAAATTACGGTTTACATCCCAGCCGGTTACAAAGCAGGAACACCTGCTCCATTTATTGTGACCCATGATGGCCCAAGAGGCAAACCCGATATGGGGTTTGTTACGGTGCTCGATAATTTAATCGCGCAAAAACGTATTCCACCAATTGTAGCCATTTCTATTGCGAATGGTGGTGGCGATGCGCAAGGACATGAGCGTGGTAAAGAATATGATAATATGAATGGTTTATACGCTGAATATATTGAAACGCATGTATTACCAGAAGTGGAAAAACGCTATCAGGTAACGTTGACTAAAAATCCAGATGGTCGTGCCGCAATGGGGAGTAGTTCCGGTGGTTCATGTGCCTTAATTATGGCGTGGTTTCATCCTGAATGGTATCGCCGCGTACTGACGACGTCAGGCACTTTTGTCAATCAAGCGTGGCCATTTGACCCAAAAATTCCAAATGGCGCGTGGGATTTTCATGAAACGTTAATTCCGAACAGCGAGAAAAAACCGATTCGTTTATTCATGGCGGTAGGTGATCGCGATTTGTTAAATCCGAATGTGATGCGCGATAATATGCATGACTGGGTCGAAGCCAATAATCGCATGGCGCATGTGCTCAAAGCCAAAGGATACGACTATCAATATCTCTTTTGCTTAAATGTCGGGCACGGCTTAGGACCAGCAAAAGCACACATATTACCACATGCGTTAGAGTGGCTGTGGCAGGGTTATAAAGATTAAAGCGTAGCGTGTCTTAGGACCGCCAAGACAGTCAGTCACAACGACGGGTATTTCGCATTTCTCATCTAGCTGCATGGCTACATGGCCACAGCAAGGATGGCATATGAGTATTCTGAAACGCGTAAGCACAAACGTATTCCTATTAAGTTTATTAGGAGCGTCGTTCGCAGCTGATGCGAATAGCCCAATAAATACCGTTGCTGATTTAGTGAAAGCGGTAAACGACGGCGCCGAAGGCAGCACTATTATTATTGCGCCTGGTACCTATGCGCTGTCAGCGCCGTTAGAGCCAAAATCAGGCATGACTATTACTGGTGCTGGTATGGATCAAACGATCATAACGCATGTTGCAGAGTGGAAACCAGCGACCAGTACCTTACCAGATCCGGAAATGCGCACCAAGGGCATGGATACCAATGCGTATTTAATTCGCCTAAAAGATAAAGCGGAAAAAGTAACCATTTCAGGACTGACTTTATTGGGACCACAATTGCATGGTGGCATTTTTGGTGTGGACAATACGCATCTTCATATTCATGCCGTGCGTATCAAAGACACATTATGGACAGGAATACGTACGTTTTCCATGCAGCATGCGAAAATAATTGATAATGAGTTTATAGATGCTGGTGGCCGGTGGGAAAAAGGTAAGCCAGGTGTTAAAGGCGGTATTACTGGCGGTGCTATTTTTGCTATTTGGATGAAAGATACTGAAATAGCTCACAATCGCTTTACCCGCACGCAAATGGATAAGCAGGATGAGTTTTATGGCATCAAAGTTCGGCAAGGGAAACGCTGCCATGTCCACCACAATACCATTATGGTAAATTTTTCTATTGAGTTCCCGTTTGAAAATGATGAAGACGTCGAGATCGATCATAATATTTGCGATGGCACTATATCCATTCCCAAACATGCAGGTGGCCCGGTTCCGGAAAGCGGCAAAACGTTTCACATTCACCACAATGTATTTCATAATAGTTATTCCATTGAATTCGTACGTAATGGCGTGGAAATTAATAATAACTTATTTACCTTCGAAACCGACAAAGATTGGGGCAATCTAATTTCAGGGTTCGGCAAAGCCGACGCCAAAGGTCCCGCAAAATTTCATAATAATTTAATAAAAAACCCAGGACGTGGTGTGATATGGATTAATGAGCCGTACAATGGTTTAGAAATTCGTAACAATCACATAATTACCAATACCACCACGACCCCACGAACAGAAGGTTTATTTGGCTTCAACAGCAAATGCGATTTTTCAACCTTTGTCATCAAAGACAATATCATCGAATGCATCGGCCAAGCCCGTCCGTTACTACGCACCCCTGAAAGCTATAAATCCCTCATTGAAAATAATCAGCTCACCAATGTCAGCGACACCGATAAATACGATAACAAAAAGACCGATAAAAAAACCGGCCTAGAAGCCCCATTACAATTCAAAGCCGGTGTTCACGAAGAATACACGGTAGATGGATGGAATGTGACGAAAAAATAATTAATTCGTCGGTCGGCATTTACCAAGCGCCAACGGCGCGACATATAATAGCCTAGGGCGCAGCCCTAGGTGTAAAATGCCCAAACACAAAATGAGGGCTGAAGGCCCGACATATGTTTCCTATATGTCGGGCCTTCAGCCCTCATTTTTATAAAATTTCCAAACCTAGGGCTGCGCCCTAGGCTATTATATGTCGCGCCGTTGGCACTCATTATTCAAAAAATAAAATCTCGCCGTTCGCCGTTCGCCGTTCGCCGTTCGCCGTTCGCCGTTCGCCGTTCGCCGTTCGCGCCCGGACGCCGAGTGGTGGTGGGCGGATATAATCGGCGCAGCCGATCCTCCC
>JAHEDF010000060.1 GCA_024641365.1 Planctomycetota bacterium
CGCGCCTGACGGTACTCCCTTAGCACTTGGCTATCATACCGGTCATTGGGAAGTCGCTTTATTAGTACAGGCCGCAGCAGAAGAATTGCGCGCTCATCAAGTAATTCCGTTTGCTGGTTCGGTTACCGATCCGTGTGATGGCCGTTCACAAGGCACTACGGGAATGTTGGATAGCTTACCATATCGCAATGATGCAGCGATGGTATTACGCCGATTAATTCGTTCGTTACCAACACGCAAAGGGGTGCTCGGCATTGCCACCTGCGATAAAGGTGCGCCAGCAATGTTAATGGCGTTGGCGGGCTGTCGTGATCAACCGGCAATATTTATTCCTGGTGGCGTAACATTGCCGCCCACGCATGGAGAAGATGCAGGAACCATTCAATCGATTGGTGCACGTTACGCGCACGGTGCCATTACTTTAAAAGACGCAGCGGAAATGGGCTGTCGTGCTTGTGCAACACCTGGTGGTGGCTGTCAATTTTTAGGCACCGCTGCAACCATGCAAATAATCGGCGAAGCTTTAGGATTAGCTTTGCCACATGCGGCCCTTGCACCCAGTGGTCAAGCCGTGTGGTTAGAATTAGCGCGTGCCAGTGCGCGCACATTATTATTTCAGCGTCAGATAGGCATGACGGCACAAGCTGTTTTGACGGATGATGCCATTCACAATGCCATGGCTGTTTATGCGGCAGTCGGAGGCTCCACCAATGCGCTGCTCCATCTACCCGCCATAGCCCATGCAGCGGGTTTGTCGCGTCCTGACAAAGATAAATGGCTGTCTTTAATGTGTAAAGTACCGCGTTTGGTTGACGCGTTACCAAACGGTCCCAGCAATCACCCAACTGTACGAGTTTATTTAGCCGGTGGTGTGCCAGAAGTCATGTTGCATTTACGCGATTTGGGATTGTTAAAATTAGCAGCGAAGACAGCAACTGGACACTCATTAGAGGCTGTTTTGTCATGGTGGGAAAGCAGTGCACGTCGAGCGACGCTTCGTGCTCGTTTAGCTGCAGACAATATTAACCCTGATGATGTCATTATGGGGCCCAAACGAGCACGTGAACGTGGACTGACGGGAACCATTGCATTTTTATCGGGAAATTGTTGCCCAGATGGCGCAATTATTAAAGCAACAAGCATTGATCCCAGTGTGATTGATACCGATGGAGTGTATCGAAAAACGGGACCAGCTAAAGTATTTATCCGAGAGCGTGATGCCGTTGCCGCCATTAAAGGGCTGTCCGATAATAAAATAGAACCAGGTGATATTATTGTGTTGTGCTGTGGGGGGCCAATGGGTACTGGAATGGAAGAAATTTATCAAATTACATCGGCGCTCAAACATATCGCATGGGGAAAACAGGTTGCGGTTATTACCGATGCGCGATTTAGCGGTGTCAGTACCGGGGCCTGTATTGGCCATATCGGACCGGAGGCATTGGCGGGTGGTCCTATTGGAAAATTGCGCGATGGCGATCGCATCCGCATTATTGTAGACAGAAACACCCAAGCTGGGCGTGTAGATTTGGTCGGCGATGTGGTCGGGGAACACGGTGCAGACTGGGGTAATGCGGAATTGTTGCGGCGCGATTTACGCGCTGATTTAGCGCCTCATCCAGCCTTGCCAGCCGACACCAAGCTGTGGGCGGCGCTGCAACAATGCGGTGGCGGAACCTGGGGTGGCTGTGTGTACGACCCTGACGAAATAGCCTTTTCGCTATCCAGGGTTGCTGTTCCCAAATGAGTACAAATATAACGCCACACACCACCAATGAGGATTTAGGGAGCGATGAAATATATTGAAACACCGCGTCTATTATCTGCGTTGGGACCACAACCTTTGTGGTTGATGTATAAATGCATCCCAGTGTGGGAAGAAGAAGAGGAATTATTTATCGTTGGCTGGCAGCAATTAGAAGAGCAAGCGATGGAAGACCTCGAATTAATGTTTGGCAAATCGGTGCGGCAAATTGGCACAGAGAAACAAGACGTGCTCGAAAGTCTAATTAAAAAATACGCTGCGGATCAACCTATTTCTGAGTTGTTGTAATTTGTTATAATTAATCGTTATGTGCCTTATTGAGGCAACTGCACGCAGACAATTTGTCCCTTCGCATTTCGCGCATAGACAAGGCCATTACACAGCGTTGGAGTGGTCCATATTTTATCACCAATAATTTGTGCGCGAGCCAATTCTTTATAAGCAGAAGGATTTGCTTCAGCAATTATTAATTCGCCACTCAGGGACAGTATAACAAGTCGATCTCCTGCTAAAATTAACGAGCCACGGACAGCAGTGCTCCACAATTGTTTACCAGTGGCAATTTCTAGACAACCGAGGTGGCCGTCTTTTTTATTCACGCGCCCATTAAATCCATAAATATGGTCTTTGTAGACCACCGAACTCGCTAAATGATTTCCTAACTCTTTATTATTCCACACTTCTTGTGGCTCGCCAGTTGTTGGTAAGGTAAATAAGGATGATCCTAAACCATGTCCGGTCGAAACAAATATGTGGTTATCAATAATTATTGGGTCTGGGGTATTTTCTCCAAAATTTGTTTTCCAGGGAATCGTCCACACGACGTTACCCGTTTTTTGTTCCACACCACTGAGTGCTGTTTCGCCAAACATGGCCAACATCGAAATATCGCCACGGGTAAATTGAACCGGGCTCGCGTAACCACTAGTGCCAACGCCAGAATTCCACACAGCACTGCCGTCACTTGCTTGTAATGCCATGCCATTTTTCCCGACATTAAAATAAACGATGTTATCAATGATAAGTGCTGAACTTGCATAGCCCCATTTTGGACGTGTTGTGCCAGCCGCTACTACATCTCGTTGCCAACGCAGTTTTCCGGTTTCGGCATCAAGACATTGTGCGAGTCCTGCTTTACTTAAAATATAAACGGCACCATCACGCACGGTTGGCGTCGAACTCGGTCCACCGGGATAATATTTTGGATCCAATGGAGAATCATAGGTATAACGCCACACCTCGGCGCCTGATTGCGCATCCAGACACCACAAGGTGTCTTTATCATTTTCATTTCCCAGCGTGTACAGTTTACCACCTGCAATCGATAGCCCCGAATAACCAATGCCAACTTTTGCACTCCATAATTGTTTTGGCCCTGCTTCGGGCCAGCTGTGGGACCATGCAATTTCTGAGCTAATACCATTTCGTTGTGGACCACGAAATTCTGGCCAGTCCGCTGCCCATGTGGTTGTCAGCGCTAATGCTAAGCAACCGACAGAAAGAATAGATTTTTGCGTATATTTCATGTGGAGTGCCAAGGTTTGCTGTAGAAGGCGTGTTTCGATTTAGGAATACGCGTCAAGGGCAGATACGCTGTTAGGTGCTTGGGCGTAGCGCAGTTGCGGTATGCGCAATTCATCGCAGCATGGCGGATGTGAATACAAAACAAACAACGCATCGTGTCGATGTTTCACTTGGTGAACGTAGTTATTCCATTCACATAGGTGCCGGATTAATCACAAATGCTGGCACATTGATTGCGCCGCATATCGGCAATGGCAAAGCATTAATTATCGCCGATGCAACCGTAGCCCAGCATCATGCGGCCAGTTTAACCACATCGTTACAGCAAGCGGGCATCAAGCACGCTCTGGTTACGTTTCCTGCTGGTGAGCCCCATAAATCATTACAGACGGCAGATATTTTATGGCAGGCTTGTGCAGCAAACCACATTGATCGCTCAGGTGCCATTATTGCACTTGGTGGTGGTGTCAGTGGCGATTTAGCAGGATTTGTTGCCGCAGGTTGGATGCGCGGCATTACTTTTATTCAAATTCCGACAACGCTGTTAGCAATGGTCGATTCGAGTGTTGGTGGAAAAACTGGCGTCAATAGTGCTGCGGGAAAAAATTTAATTGGCGCATTTAAACAACCGCGTTGTGTGGTCATTGATCCGTTATTAATGCAAACCATGGATAAACGAGAATATCGTGCGGGATTAGCGGAAGTTTTAAAATATGGCGTCATTAAAGAGACAGAATTTTTTACCTGGCAAGAACAACATGCCGATGCATTAGCAGCAGGTGATGCCGACGCAGTGGCTTATGCCGTAGCAGCAAGTTGCCGCATAAAAGCGTGGTATGTCAGTGAAGATGAAACGGAGCAAGGAGTTCGCGCACATTTAAATTATGGGCATACATTCGGCCATGCATTAGAACGCGAAACAAAATATAAAACCTATTTACATGGCGAAGCTGTGGGCATTGGCATGCGTATGGCGGCGCAATTGGCACGTGGTCTTGGATTCTTGCAGGATACGCAATTAATTGAGCGACAAGACGCATTGCTACAACGCTATCAATTACCATTGACGCATCACTGCGACAATAAAGAGGAATTAGCGAAAACGCTCACTGGACATTGTTTGTTAGACAAAAAAGTAGCGTCCGGCCGCATGCGCTTTGTTGTACCGACAAAATTAGGTCAGGTGGAAACAAAAATTATTGACGATCATGCTGCCGTAACGAAGGCATTTGCTACAGCACTCACATAATTAGTACCTTTGTCGTAAACCAAAAATAATTAACCGGTCGTACGCAGGCCGCTCGCAATGGCATTAATGGTCAACAGCAATGATGGTAATAATGCGTCTGCTGCTTGTTGATCACCAGCGCTACGCAAACTGCGCCAACGTCGCAACATATTGACTTGGTGTTTATGGAGTGTGCGCAACCCTGATTCGCGCAGTTCTAAAGTACGATGCATACGAGGACGACGTTCTTTAACCGGAGAACCAAATGCTAAATCTAACATGCGGGAAGTGCGTTCATATTCTTCTTTAATGCGACCAAAAATAGCATCACGCACGCTTACGTCGCTTACCAACGAGGCGTATTCGCTCATTATTTCTAAACTAGCGGATGCTAAATTAGTTTCGACATTGGTTAGGACATAACGCAGGAACGGCCAACTATGCGCTTGTTCTGCAAAAGTGGCGAAAGCCGTTTTATCGCGGTGCAGTAATGCCTCGAGCGCTGTACCCAATCCGTACCAGCCTGGTAAATAATGGCGTGATTGATTCCAGCTAAAGACCCATGGTATAGCACGTAAGTCACCAAGGGTACGTTGACCTGAACGACGCGATGGACGCGAACCGATGGCAGCATTTTCAACAGCGTCAATTGGTGTTGCTTCACTAAAATAGGCAATGAAATTTTTATCATTTAATAAAGTTTCATAAGCCTCTTGGCTACGTGCTGATAATTCTTCAACCAGAGGATGATATTCGACGTATCCGGGACGTGCGCCACGATGTTTGAGCGTAGTAGCTGTCGTACCAGCTAATAATAATTCTAAGTTATAAGTTGCGGTAATTAAATTCGCATATTTTTGCGCAATGCTTTCGCCTTGCTCGGTAACACGTAAATTACCAGTTAGCGATTCATGCGGGAGTGCTTCTAAAAAGCGATGTGTTGGTCCAGCGCCACGACTCACCGTGCCGCCGCGACCATGGAAAAAACGCAAATCAACGCCGCATTCTTGTGCAACGATGGATAAGACATGTTGCGCACGATGGAGGCCCCATTGACTGGCCAAAATTCCACCATCTTTGCAACTATCGCTATAGCCCAACATGATTTGCTGCACGGGGCGTTCGTAGCCATGTAATTGTTGCTGCAATAATAAACTGCGCCTAGTGACGGGGTGACGTAAGAAGGTGCGTACTAAATCAGCCGAACCCTCTAAGTCGGCAATGGTTTCAAATAACGGCACTACTGGCAGCATACTGGCTAGGCCACTATCACCACTTTTGGGATCTTCCCATAAACGGACGATCCCTGTTTCTCGCGCTAACACATAGACAGCCATTAAATCAGATAAACGACGTGTCATGCTGACAATTAATGCGCCAACGCCATGAACGCCGTGATTATCGATGTGCTGCGATACGACTCGTAAACAGCTTAATACTTTAGTGGCTTCGTCACCTAATTCAGCATGTGGATGCGCTAAAGGCCGTGGCGATCGCAGTTCGCTATCAAGTAAAGCCACGCGATCTTTTTCACTCCAGGTTGGCAATGAATTCGCTCCAATGCCTGCGGCGGTTAATAATTGTGCAACCGCCTGTTCATGCACGGAGCTGTTTTGACGAATATCTAAATTCGCTAAATGAAAACCAAGTTGTTCAACGGCACGTGCAATTGGGGTCACATCACCGTCTACTAAACGTTGCGCACCAATTTGTAATAAAGATTTACTCAATAATGCTAAATCAGCGCTTAGGTCATTCGGGTGCCGATACATGTACGCATCTTGTTGAGCACTGCTATCTGGCAGGCGTGCTAACATTAAGCCGACAAATTGACGCCATGGTTCACCAACATTTCGTTTAATAGTGCGAGCGCCACTATCTCCCATGATTTCTGCCATTTTTGAAATGGCATTTTCAAATTCAGCAGGGGGCGGCTGCAAACGACCTGACAAGCTGAGTTTTTCTGCCAGACGTCGTAAGTGAGCGCGATGTACTAACATCGCTGTTTTTCGTAATTCTTTTAATGTTGTCTCAGTAACTTCAGCGGTGACAAATGGATGACCGTCGCGATCTCCACCAACCCAAGTGCCAAAGGTTAATTTTGGCATTTTCCCAGGACCATTAATTAATTCAGGGTCAAGGCCAACTTCTCGCCATGCTAATCGTAAGCGATCGTCTAATCGTGGTAATGCTTCGGGGAATACCTCACGTAAATAACGTAACACACCGCGACGTTCACTGGTAATGTCTGGCTTTTGTAAACGTTGCTCACCAGTGCGCCATAAACGCTCAAGTGCTAATTTAACTTCATCACGAATGGACTGTTGCTCTGCCGGAGTCCACATTTGGTTTTCACGTTTAACCAATAATAAATATAAATGGCGATGTTGCTCTAATACCGTTGAGCGTTTTGCTTCTGTTGGATGTGCCGTCAGCACTGGTTCTACACGAATATGGCGAATGGTTTCTGCAATTTGTTCAGGAGTAAAACCATTATCTAATAATTGACGTAAATTCTGTCCCCATAATCCCGGCTCACGAATTAAACTCTCACTGGATTCTCGACGGCGACGTGCTTGTGCCGCAGAGTTTTCTTCAACCATATTTAATAATTGAAAAGCAATTGAAATAACTTGAACATCACGCTCGCTCAGCTCAATGGCGGGATCATTTTTATTGCCTGGATCAATCCAGGGGAGACGTTTAATTAATGAGGTCTCACCTAATTCTTCTAAGACTTCTTTAAGACAGGTTACAATAAAACCGAGATCAACGTCAATCTTGGTAAATGCAAAATCGAGTACGTTCTGCTGCGTCATGGTATCCATCCGGCTCGAGAGGGTTGTAAAACCAAGCGCTACCGCAAGTCGCATTCTGTGGTGAGCAACGGTGTTGTGGAAAATGTTGTGGTGCCATGTTGCGAATTGTCGCATTGCGCAGCGCTGTGGTTACGCACAGTGCGCAAGCCGCGATGCTCGACATCCACACACACATCTTACCTGGAATCGATGATGGTGCGCCCGATATGGCGACCAGTATTGCTTTGTGCCGTTCGTTACAGGCACAGGGGGTGACCACCGCGGTCGTCACCCCGCATTGGCACAGTCCGCGATTCGATGTAGGTGAAAATGGGATTGCTCAGGCCTGGGAGGGCTTACAGCGTGCAGTAGCGACTGCGGCTCTCGATTTGCAGATAGTCTTGGGTGCTGAACACCATTTCAGTGGCTTAGAAGATGAGACAAGCTTTATCGATGCGGCTAAACCATTGGGAGACAGTCGGTTAGTTTTAATCGAGCTACCAGATGATCACTTGCCGCCGGCGACGTGGTCGACACTTTTTACAGTGATTCGTTCTGGTTTGCGGCCTATTTTGGCACATCCAGAACGCTGCCGCGGTTTGCGTGACCAGCGCGATCAACTGCATGCGTTTACTGATGCGGGTGGATTACTGCAAATTACGCTTGGTAGCCTCCTTGGAGCACTTGGCTGGTCGATGCGCTGGCATGCGCATCGATTACTGCGTCGTTATCCAGACGCCTGTTTGTTGGCCAGCGATAGCCATGATCTCCAGGTTCGTCGTCCGCAGTGGGACCGGCTTCCGGGCAAATGGCGCCATCTGGTACCCGCTGACCTCGTCGGGCTGTACCGATGGGGGCATGTCAATGCCTAAGGCAATGTTTGACAGTACGACTTACCCAGGGCACCATCCTCCTGCCCAATCCCCCAGGGAGCTTGTATGCGTTTGAGTCGTCCAGTTGCTTTAATCGTTGCTTTGACCTGTGTAGGTGGAGCAGTTGGTGCCGAACAGGAGCCTGTTACAGTAAAAGATATTAGCGTGCACCCACGTGCGAATCTAAAATCAAGCGATGATACTTTTACGCTGCACCCTAAAGTGATGGTTGGGGTAGGTTATAATGACAATATTTTTGCTACCCAAACAAATGAAAAAGATGATTTTTATGGTCGTGGCTTGGTTGGGCTTATGGGCGACTGGCGATTAAACCCGCATAATTCAATAGCCTTTAATGGTGAATTTGAAGGTTTGCATTATTCAAAATCAGAAAACAAAAAAGGAAATATGGTTGGTGGTGTAGCCGATGTAGACTTTAAATGGAAAGAGGCCAATAATGAAGGGTTATTACATGGCGGATATGCCCGCTTTGATGATCCGTTAGTTGAAACTGGCCAACAAATTTTACGAGAAAATATTGTCGGCGCTGGTTCATTAACCATGCAAGGTTCAGCTATACGTAGTGTAACTATGGCTTCGATTACTGGCACAAATTATTTAGAGGCAGGACTCGGGTTCACTGAATTAAGTCGTGACAATACCGTTTACGATTTAACCGAGCGCGTTGGTGTAACAACAGCGCGCGATACGTTTTATTATGCCTTAGTTGGTATTAATCGTTCTGATTATTGGCAGAACACGCAATTTAATGATTCGGTAGGAATTACAGCAGGTCTTGGTACACAATTTCGCTTAGGTGATCGAGCCACTATGACGGCTGAAGGTGGCGTTACCTATCGCATGTATGAAAATAATTTTAATAATAATGTAGCCTACGATGACGAAAAATATTTAGCTCCTTACGCTGACATAAAAGTGCGCTGGCCGTGGGAATCCGGTAGTCATGTCGGTATTAATTTATTCTCTCGTGTAGATGAAAGTTTAACCGCGAATGCGGCGTGGGTTTACGGCGCTGCCTTAGATGGCCGACTTCGTTTATTGGCTCGTAGTGGCCTTTTTGCAGGTGCGGCATTTTATCACAGTGAAGATAGTGGCCAAGGCATTGGTATCGCAACGCAAGAACGTGACACCTTTGAAGTAAGTGGTGGCTTTGACCACGAACTATGCAGAGGGTGTGTTGGACGTTTGAAAGCTACGTATACCGATAGCGATACGGATGTGTCCAATTCGTTTACGCGTTTAATTGTAGCTGCCGACATCGCCATCGCTTATTAAAGTAGCTGACGGCAACGATGAGCGCACTATCGGCAACGTGGTGGCGTTTATGGCGCAGTGGGCGGAATACGGTTCGTCAATTATTCTTTGAGCAACCCATCCGTGGATTTTCGGTTGGGTTAGTGGTCTTGTCAGTGTGGTTAATGTTGGGAGCAATTTTTCTTGGGCTCTTATTATTTTTAAGTCAGGCAAATTATCAGGGATTAAAGCCGCGTTTAGTTGAAAGCTTATTATCGTTGTTTTTTTTCACGCTATTTTTTCTCGTCACTGTTTCGAGCACGGTTTTAATTTGGGGCGCACTGTTTCGAAGCCGCTCTGCGACTTTTCATGCACAAATGCCACTGAGTGATCGCGATTTATATTGGGGCTCTGCAATTGAAGGGGGTTTATGGTCGAGCTGGGCGGTGCTAGTTTTAGGGGTTCCGTTGGTTGGTGCTTTAGTTTTAGATCAGATATTTCCCAAAGGCATTTGGGTGACATTTCCAATAATACAAACCCTAATCATGATTGGAGCCGCATTTATTGCCGTATTGTCGTTTATTTTGTGCTGTATTGGAGCCGGTGCTTTAGGAGCGTTAATTTTAGCCCGCATAATTCCATTACTCCGGCGAGGGCTTAAAGGGATCATAATAATAATTGTGGGTGCGATTATGATTGGTGCTGTATTGGTTTTAGGTAGTTTAGAGCAACGCGGCGAGCCGGTTGAATTTATGGGTGAAGTTATTGGTAAATTACGGTTTGCTGAAAATCCGTATTTACCACCGTGGTGGGCTCAACAAGCGCTTAGTAACGCATTACTTCAAGACTGGACGGGATGGGCATATTTTGTCGCTTTATTATTAAGTACGGCGATTGGCCTCGGTGTTATTGGCGAATTTATTGCAGGGCGACGTTTACGCGTCGAACTTGATGCGCTAACCGGACGACCAGAAAAAAGCAGTCGTTCAACCAGTAAAGAATGGCATTTAATTCCATTTATTCCTAAGGACCTTGGTTTATTAGCGGCAAAAGATGTGCGATTATTTTTACGTGAGCCAGCACAAGTTTTACAATTTACGATGTTTTTTGGTTTGTTGGCATTTTATTTATTAATGTTGCCGCGTGTTGGTCGTGCTTTTTTATTCGATGATTGGTGGCGGCCGGTAGTTTCACTCCTCAATTTAACGGCTGTGGCGATGGCGTTGGCAACATTTACGGGACGATTTGTCTATCCGTTACTGAGCCTTGAAGGCCGTCGCTTATGGGTGCTGACATTAGCGCCCTGGCCAGCAACGCGCGTCGTGACGGCCAAATTTACCTTTGCATTACTTATTGGCCTCCCCGTTAGCGTCGGGCTCGTAGTGCTATCAGGAAAAATGTTGGCCTTGAGTCTAGGCATCATTGCCTATCAGGCGGGCATCATCACATGCATGGCAATTGGATTCTCAGCTGGCGCATTGGGATTGGGTGCCCGTTTAGCTGACTATAATGAAGACAATCCGGCGAAATTGGTAGCTGGTTATGGGGGAACGATAAACTTAATGGCGAGTTTAATCTTCTCGGCTCTATTGTTGGGTGGTGCGGTCTTTCCATTGATTCCTGGGGCTTCCGACTTGGGGCCGTGGCGGTGGGCGGTAGGCGGCGCGTGGACTATTATCGTAACATGGGTGTGGAGCACTCTCTTTTTAAACATGGCATGGCGGTGGTTCGCTCATCGTAATTGAGCCGTATCACCGCTGGCGTGACTGCTAGTTGTATGCAGGCTAGGAGCTATGGCGCATTTACGAGCATTGTGTTTTGGCGTATGTGGGTTTCTGGCAATGGTGTTGTCGGCAAGTCATGTATGTGCTGCTGAAGTCGAATTAGGCGTATCGAGTCCAATTCTTGCCTTACAAACGGAAGAACGGGAAATTGAAATTGCTGCCCGTCTGCAAGCGACACCTTGTTCTTGGAATGCTGGTCGCCTAACGCTTGGAGAGGCAATAGAACGATTGTCGGCTACCGGAAATGATACGCATGTCAGTTCATCTGCTGACCTCAAAAAAGAAGCAGAGGTCACTGCAATTGCTGGAAATTATTGGGATGGTGTCATAGCTGTTTGCCAAGCTTTTGATTTAGTGCTGGAACCTGGCGAAGGAATGGATGTTGGAGAGGATAGTGGTCGCTTTAGTAACCGAGATAATAGCGGTACAGCTATAATAGCGACTGGTGGACCTGTTCGCTTGGTGCCGCGACCAGAAAAACGTACCAAGCCAATATATGTGTCATGTGGCCAACTATTAACAGAAATAGCCGCATTAAATATGCATGTACGAAATGGGACGGAAAAAAGCCGCACCGCTGATATAGAAATAATATTTCGCTTTGAACCGCGCGTTAAAGCTTTGCAAATTGGAACGACGTTAGCTGCTTGGAAATCAGTGGATGACGCATTGGGTCGTCGTTTAGAATGGACTGAATCAGCAAAAGAATCACAGGGCGATATTTCTATTGTACACATAGATAATTTGCCGCAGCCATTTAATGGCGCAACTTTAGTCGGCGAGTTATTAGTGCAGGCGTTAGAACCAGTTTCTTTAACGGCGACCATGAAAGTAGGCGATAAAGCACGCGCTACTTTATTGGGTCAAGAAGTTTCGATGGAATTGATTGGCGAGGGAGAAACCACTGCAAATGGCCAGCGCGGCCCTGGATTTAGCTTATCGGTACCGACTGCTGTTTTAGGCACCCGTCCGACATTAGAGGTAATGGCAGCTGGTCAGCCGATTAAATTTAATAATCAGGGATCTCATTGGAGCGGTGGTCGCATTGAATTATTTTTCCGCGGTCCTCGCCAACTTGAAGGTGAATACGTGGTGACTTTGGTTGGCCAAGCAGCACTGCAACAATTACGCTTGCCATTACGTATGCCAATTTCTTTAGACTCACTGCCGCAAGGAGAAAAACCACTTGCGG
>JAHEDF010000492.1 GCA_024641365.1 Planctomycetota bacterium
ACTCGCAAGGTACACGAGTTACATTATTTACGCGGTAAGCACCGGAATAGTCAACGGACCTAACGGCAGTATCGCCACAGCTAATTTGCCGTGTTGTTGGCGCTGAGCAGCCGCCAATTCTCGCACCACGTCACTCGGATCTTCCGTGTGATCTGTGCGGGTGAGTTTTTTCTGCGCTGGCGACAAGTCACTATACAAAACAACACGCGCCTGCTGTAGACATTGTAATAACGTTTGCACCTGCCATTGATCATGGCGCGTAATCGTTGTTGCATTTATGTCCTGTAATAATTCATCATTCGTTTTCGGACTGCTTAAAATATTTCTGAATTCACCCTCATCAGGCAAACCACCCTGACAACGACTCACCACCACAATAACACCGCCGGGTTCGACAATGCGCGCAGCAGCAGAAATCCCTTTAACCGTTTGATAAAAATTCTGATCGAGCGGATAACCGCTATTGGTTGTGACCACAACTGGGAAACGTTTTTGTACGGGCACTAATGCTTCATGGGTTGCTGCTGCACAACCCGCATTATGTGTTGCGATCATCTCACCACAAAAAATTCCGGTAATTTGTTTAGCGCGATTTAATGTCACATTAACAATGACGTGGGGAGGACATAAAGCTGCCATTTCACGGGTTAATATTTGTAAGGGATTTTTTAACATATCACCCCAAGTCGTGCTTTTATCGGCAATTAATGCGGCACGATGAAAATGCTGCACCGTCTTTAAACCAACAATACCTGGAACGATTGCTTTAGAACCACCTGAAAAACCAGCATAAAAATGTGGTTCTATAAATCCGGTGGCGATGCGAATATCAGCGTTTACCCATGCAGAATGCATCCAACACTCGCCACCGCATGATGAATTTCCTAGATGCACTAAGTGCGGGCCCTGACAATTATGATTAATAACCTTAAAACGATGGGCTGCTGGACCTAACATGCGCTCAATTTCTTCAGGCGTTGATCCGCGATGTGTACCAGTCCCAATAAGTATTGTTACTGCGCTGTCCGGAACGCCTAATTCTGCTACGATGGCAGGTACTAATATATAATCAGGAACGGGGCGGGTATGATCTGCAATAACAATTACGACGCGCAACGCGCGTTCGGTAATCTTTTTACTGACCGTTACCGATAATTCTTTGACGGGTTTTATACCTATTGGATAACGCAAAGCAGCCAAACATGCCGCATGTGGGTCTGTTATAGCTGTTGAATCGCGTGGACTAATGACGGTGGGCTCAATCAGATGATCATCAACGACAAAATCATAACCCTGTTCACCAAATGCTAACGACACTGTGGTCATGCGGTGTCCATGTGCGCCGATGATTGCGCGGCGGTTTCAATGCGCGCGATAACCGCCTCCGGATCACGCACAAAATCCATGGCCCATACACGGACAATGCGCCAACCAAATGCTGATAATGTGGCTGGTCTAGTCACATCACGATCCCAGGTCGACAACGCGCCATAATCTTTTTCATGATCAATTAAAATACCGACCTGGTACGCACCCTGCTCACCTTTTCGTAGCGCAAGATCAACGCGTAAACGTGAACGACCAATATCGCGTTCGACATGCCAACCACGCTCTGCACACGCCGAAGCCAAAGCCTGCACTAACGGTTCTATTTTGCGATTATCACTGTCCGATTCTTTCGTAAACGCCGCTAATGTACGAGCAGCAACATCGTGCGCACCACGCGATGCGGCTTCTGCAAATGCTAAATAGCCTTTTAAAGTATGTGCACCGGTATTGTAATCATTGGTAATGGCGTCAGCCGTTATGGACGACACCACCACCATATGTCGACGCGAACGACTAAATACCACATTCAAACGTTTTTCACCACCACTTTGGTTAATCGGACCGAAATTCATAATCATGCGACCCTTACTATTTGGGCCATAACAGACACTTAAAATAATAACATCGCGTTCATCGCCTTGGACATTTTCCAAATTCTTCACAAATAGTCCGCAAAATTGTCCGTCTTCTTCGCGCATCATCGCTGCTTCATAGGCATCTGCAAATTTTTCATCATCATCAACCAACGCCTGTAACGCTTTTTCTATTTCGTCTTGTTGCGCTTCGCTAAATGCAACCACACCAATATTTAAATATGGCGCATGTTGTAATAAACCGCGTACGAGTTCTGCTACTTTTTTTGCTTCCGTAGTATTCCGACGTTTTTCATATGGTGCATGTGGTAATTTAATAAACGACACAGGACGCGACGTCACCTGCTGTACTAATTCTGCGTCTGCTGCTTGTGCGTGTACTGCGGCAGTTTGCGTTTCAATGGCTGCATCCGGAATGGTCAGTAGACGGCCATCATAAAATGCTGCATTACTAAAGGCGATTAAATTTTCGCTACGACTGCGATAATGCCAGCCTAACATCGTCCCAGGTAAATTAATTGCTGCTTGGGTGAGAAAGCTATCGTGATCCAAGTCTAGACGTTCGCCTGTTGCTTCATCGCTGTCGTCGTCGTCGCTGGAATCACCACTTGCAGCACTAGCAAAAAATCCGGTAGGTGGCAATTGTTGTTGATCACCAACTACAATAGTTTGTGGCGCACGATGGAGTGCTGGCACCGCTTCTTCTAGAGGAATTTGACTCGCTTCATCAAATATGACGACATCAAATTCTGTATCCATGAGCGGCAATGTATCGGACACGCTTAACGGACTCATCAACCAAATTGGTTTTAAATCGGCAATAACAATCCCGGTTTCATCATCAGATAAATCACGAATTGAGCGATAGCGCATAACTTTGGCAAACTCTTTTTCTAATTCACGACGACCACGTGCATAGCGTTTGAGCTGCTCACGTTCACTTGCGTCACTTTGTGGTGTGGCTGCTTTTTGCGTGTGTTCAAGAAAGCGCGCATGCGTTTCGGCAACAATTAAAGCAGCATTCAGCGCTAATAATTCCTTTTGCAAGGTGCGCACGTCTGCCGCTGCGTCGGTTAACATATGCGCATCAAAACGTGGCAGGTGCGCATGTCGACGTGTCGCTCTAATGACAGCTGCCTGCAAAATAGCATTCTCTAATTGAGCAACCGTCCATTCTTTGGTACATAAGGCTGCCCATAAATTATCAGGGGCCGTGCCTAAAATGACGAATGGCGCAGCGAGTCGTGTCAACGATGGCACGGCTTGTTGAATAGCCGTTATTCGGTCACGTAATTGCGACGTCGTACAGGTGCGCCAATCATGTAATAATTCTTCTGTCGCGGTCGTGCAGGTCTGAATGACCGATGATAAGGCAAACAGCGCCG
>JAHEDF010000061.1 GCA_024641365.1 Planctomycetota bacterium
TCTCGCAGTAGTGTGCTGACTGGCTTACGGCCTACGACAACGGGTATATATGGTCTCGTTCCGCATTTTCGCAAAATCGAAAGAACAAAAAATGTAATTTCGTTACCACAACACTTTCGTAAAAATGGTTACCATACGACGACCAATGGAAAAGTGCACCACGATAATGTGGGGAAATTTTTAGAAGAGGAATTTGATGTCATTGGTCCGCGAAAAAGCGCGCCAAAACCACCTAAAAAATTCGTGGACACGCCAGCCAAAATTGCAGCTGTTGATTGGGGGGTCTATCCCCAACGTGATGAAGATACGTGTGATTATGAGGTGGTGAGCGCTGCGATTACTCAGTTAGCATCATCCCCAAGTGATAAACCATTTTTTATTAGTGTTGGCTTTCGCTTTCCACATTTTCCATGTTATGCGCCACCGCCCTGGTTTGAAAAAATTGCAACTGATTGTGCGTTACCACCGTACCTGGAAAATGATCGTGCGGATGTCCCTTTCTTTGCGTGGGTACTTAACTGGGATCAATACGCCCCGCGTTTATCCTGGTTAAAACAAAGTAACCAATGGCATCCATTGGTGCGCGCTTATCTTGCCAGTACGTCTTATATGGATAGTCAATTAGGTCGTCTGTTAGATGCATTTGCTGCTGATCCGCGCGCCAATAATACAATCATTGTGCTTTGGTCCGATCATGGTTTCCATCTGGGAGAGAAAGGCATCACCGGTAAATGTTCATTATGGGAACGATCGACTCGCGTACCGATGATTATTACGGCACCGAACATTGCTCCAGGAGTTTGTCAGGAGCCGGTCGAATTACTCGATATTTATCCGACTTTAGTTGATCTCTGTAAATTACCGGCGGTAGATGGTCTAGAAGGTCACAGCCTCAGGCCTCAATTGCAAAATCCGAAAGCAGAACGGCAGTGGCCAGCCATTACGTCACATAATCAAGGGAACCACGCGATTCGCACACGTAATTGGCGGCTTATCCAATATCGCGATGGAACGCGCGAACTGTACGACATGGAGAAGGACCCCAATGAATGGACCAATCTCGCTAATGATCCGACTAAAGCGGCTATAATTGCAGAGCACTTAAAACTAATCCCCACAAATGATGTTCCACCTGCCCCAGGCAGCAATGTACGCGTTATTACAATTGAAAACGGCGTATTAAAATGGGACGGAAAACCAGTCGTGCCTGGGGACGTTGAATAATTTTGGAGCATGACAGCTCTATGGCATGACGAATATTTAGGGATTTGGAGACAAGATAAGACGTGGATCGCCTAATGTTGTCCATTGCGCAGACGATCCCTGGCCGCCATCTGTACTTACTAGGGTGAGAAAGCGGTCATTCTTTATAAGAGAAATGTTTATTTGGTTTGGTTTTTCAGTAATGAGAGGGGCGACTACTTGTTCTTTTAATTCCCCATCAACTAAGACGACAAAAGTCCCTGGGCGATTTCGGGCTTTCCCGTTGTAAATATTAGCGACAATGGCTGAAAACTGCGTGGGAATTCTATTATACGTTTTTGCAATGGCATGAAGATCAATGGTAAATCCACAACTTGCGTGCATGCCAATTAATTGATGCCCAAATGAACCGTAGTCGATATCACCAATCTGAGTTGGTGTTGGGGTAGGTTTGGTTACTCCCTCTGTATTTGGGTGCAGGAGGAGACCACCTGGACGAATTAAACTTTTATAGGTATTGTTTGTTTTATTATTAAAAAAATATGCATGGTTAAGGGAATCAACAACTGTTGGTGTGGCATTAGCATTTGGTAGAAAAGCAAAATCGATAAACGGATGTTTCTCAATTGAGAGAGCCGTATCTATTTTATTACTTTCTCCGTGGCCGTCTTTTTCTTGAAATTCACTTGTAACGACATTTATTCCAACCATTTTCCCATTTCCACGCCCATTACCACCTGCCACGAGATCAGCGACATCTATAACGATTGGCCGTAAGGGGCCTGTGCGAATATAACGATTTTCCTTGTATTCGGCGACGAATAACGTGTCAGATTTAGGATTAAATAATCGGGCATCACCATTTCCTAAACGTTGAGGTTCTGTGGTATTGGCGGAATTCGCTTTATTATTAACGTGAATATCAACGGCTCCAGTAAACACCTGCATATGAGCCTGACCATCAGGTGACAATTCCACGCCAACTTCAGTGCCTTGGTCAACGACAGAAAATTTGGTGGTCGTAACAGTAAAACCAATGGCACTGGGCGGCACATTGGTCGTTATGCGACCATGTTTAAGTGCAACTGTCATTGGTGATAACACCTCGAGTTGCATGGGGCCCTCTAGTGCTAACACAACACCATTATCCAAACGAAGTTCAATTACACCTGCACTAAGTGATAAATCACCTGTCTTCAAACGCGATCCGTCTTGTGCTATATTTTTTGCATCTTCAGGCCATTCAACAGATTGAATGTAAGCAATGCTGCCAATTGTTGTGGCTTCGGTTTGTGTGGTAGTGGGCGTAGTGGGCTTTTCAGTAATAATTTCTGTAATTCGATTAAATGGTTGCGATATGGCTGCAATAATGCCTATCATAAGTAATGCGGCACTTGCCAGTGCTATTCTGCCAAACCAGTGTTGTTTTTCCTTTAGAGATACCCGCCTTGCTTGTGTGCGTTTAATTTTTCCCATTACTTTTTTCTCAAAGCTTTTACTCTCAGTGTGCGTAGCTATAGCCTTGAGAATTGGCTCTGGATCTATGCTTTTTTTGTATTGTTCATGAAGAACGCCATCAAGGGCAAGCTCGTCTCTCAATTCATTTAACAAGTCACTGCCACGATCAACTTCAAGATAACCTGTAATTTTCTTAATTAATTCTTCATCTCGATTGCCAGCGACGTAACGCGAAATGAGTAATTGAAATTCAGGATTCATGGCTGTCCACAATCGTATTTCCTGTTATGCATGATTTTAATGCTTTTCTGGCTCTATGCAAAGTCAGATAAACCCAGTCTGAGGTTTGGTCATTTTCACGAGCAATATCTTCAATTGATTTTTGTTCTAAATAATAGCTGCGAATTACATGAGACGCCTTATCGCGTAAACGACCAAGACATCTTTGCAGCTTCTCGTGCAACACAGGGCTGGCGAACTCAGGTGCCTGTTCGTGGTCATATACTTTTTTATGTAGGTATTGTTCTGTTTTAATCTGATCTTTTAATGATCTGTCTGCATAATAATGACGACGTTCATTGAGGGCCTGATAACGAGCAATAGTTGTTATCCAGCCTAAAAATGAGGTGCCAATCTGATATTGATCAAGGCGAAAAAATGCTACGACTAACGTTTTTTGTACAACATCATCAACGAGACCGATTTGTGGTAAAATAGACGCAGTGATCATGCGTAAATGAGCTTCACATGCGGAAATAATAAGACGAAAGGCGTCGTTATCGCCGTCGCGAATTCTCAGAACCGCTTGGTCAATTGCTAGATTTTTACTATTATCATTCATACTATTTATCGCAGTTATAATATAGCAGTATACTTTCAAACGTGAAAGAGCCACTTACCATATACTTGGTTCTCGTCTGAGACGTTGTACCCAGCGAATCGTCCCACATTGATTATGAGCGTGAGATTGGGTACGAAAACTATCTGAAACGTTCATTGGAAACGAAACAAAGATATGCTGGTTAGTGCCAACCCATGCATTTTTAATATTATGATCCATTGAGCTGGCTACGGTTGGGCTCCACTCAACTCGGTACCACATGCGAACTTCTTTAGCTTGCAGATCAGCAAAAAACAGGCTATCGGAATTGAATTCCTCTGCGTAGCGCGGTGAAAGTCCAGCGCTCTTGAGATCTTCGTCTGCTGCCAGCACTTCATCATAATCGCAAAAACCTTGTGTGCCACCACTGCCAACAGTAATAATAAATGTCGCAGGTCCCTCACTCGGAAGAGCAGGCGCTGGTAAACGAGTCTCGCGGTAGACGCGAAACCATGAATGGCCATACGAGTGAATACGTGGTCGCTTATCGCCTAATTCAAATTCAGCAAAATTATCTTTAATAAGAGGTTGCGGGTCTTGCTTTTTTAGTAATGGCAAACCGAATTCTGCACTGCTCGGATTATTATTAACCGGGTTATAGATTGCTGTTAATTCGACAGCATAGGGAGGTCGCTCCATTACATACATGGGACAACGAGCAACGCTGCCTTTTGCTGGCCAGGCTGGACGAACAGGTGCTTGGCCTGGATAGCGGCGTTCAACTAATTTTGTAGAAAACAAAGGACGGACCGTATTTGCTCCATATTGAGAATTGTATGATGAATTTCCGGTTGCAGCGGTGTAACGTGTATTTGGGCCTTCTGATCCATCGCGAACATCAATCCAGCCAAAAGCCTCTTGGTGCTCGTCGTCACCTGGCTTTGCGGTGTCGTAGCCAATACGTGATGATTCACAGATATAACTGCAACCAGCAACGAGCATAATGCGCGCTTGAACTTCGGCTTCGTATTCACGAGTTTCCTGCAGTGAGGCTCGCGCGCGGCTCAGAAACGCTAATGTCAAACTAGCCAGCAGAGCGCAAATACCTGCGACGATTATTAATATCGTTCCATTGCGATTCATGGCGTATCATCCAAGGTCAGGTCATTATTAATATGTGTCGCACCATCCCAATCAGCCCACCCGCCACCTTGTAAGCGGCGCTGTTGACGGGCACCGCGCAGAGTTGTGCCAAATCCTGAGAAATTAATTTGCACTGTTTCACCACTATAAACGCTTGTCATCTTTACTGAACAAAGCGAAACGAAGCGACCTGTTTTAATTAACCGAGACACGGAAACTTCTGCAATCGGCCAAGACTCAGGTTTCCCATTTGGCAGCAGCTCATCACGGTTATCTATTTCACGCAGAAATCCGTCGGTTGCTGCGCCATTTCCTCTATTGGCGTATCCAACATTATAAACCTTGCGGTGAATACTGGGATTTGTTGACCCGTTATAAGTAGGGCTAACAAGTCCATAAGCAGAAAAAGTGCTTAGTCGCCAACGACCCTTTGTCCAAGACATGGCATTAGGTCCAAAGCTAAATGAACCATCATTTAGAAACAAAGTTGCCATGCCGTCTGGATTTTTTCCATTTTTACCAAGTGGATCAGACATACTTTCGTTATAAATATGACACCCAATCATAGTGCCAGCAGGTAAATAATCAAAAAATCCATACCAACCAAATGCACCATGCAGTCCCCATATTTGCTTATAGAGCCAGGAATGTGGCGTGTTGACGCTCCCGTACTTGGGAATGTTCGCAGGAGAGGTGCTATTTCCAAAAATAGCGTAACAACCAAGCATACGATTCGTGTTATGCGTTTGAGATATGTCTCCTGTCCACCAGGTGCGAGAATCTGTGGCAGACCATTGCTCTTTAGGATTCCAGCCGGTAATTAATTCTTTATCGCTGTTATTTTTGTATGGGAAAACATCTTTCATGTAGGCAAAGGGCAAGCCAGGCTTGCGATAAGTTTGTGCACCTAGATCGACAGGGTCATCTATATCAGTCCAAAAATCCATGTGATCGTGAGCTTGTTGTAAACCTGAGCGCAGCAAAGACGTTTCAATGTGTAAGCGATTCACAATGGAAACACTTTGTGCGGCAGTACGCAGCCCAGCGATAGCGGTATAGACAATTAAAAAGCCAAGGGAAATTGCTATCATCAGCTCTATGAGCGTGAATCCTGATTTGCGCTGTTTAAATAATTTAAAATAAGGTATCATAATTCCTCAGCGAAGTATGACCGTTAATCGCGGGTCATAAAAATTATATCTAACTAAAGAGGTCGCGCGTAACCGTACTGATTTTGGCATTCTGCCACGATCTAATTTGTTGTTAAAATTACGATCAGCACCCCATAGACCAGAAAACATATTTTTATTTTTAGAAGACGTTCCTCTATCATAATTGGTACCATCAGCATTCATAATACGTGCTGAACTAACATCGCTTCCAGTAGGAAGTGTCGGGACGGACGCATTGGTAAATGAAATAACCTTTTCCGGATTACGGAAAGCATAAACATGATGATCGCACCAAATACACTCATTCATCCGCTTATTAAAGTCATATCCTGGAATCGGCGCAGAAAATAAATACTTACTGGCGTCCACAGGCGCACTTATGGCAGTCTCACAATCTTCATAATTCAGCCAATCAACCGACCAGAAAACCAATTCGCGACATCGTTCAGCTGCGGCGAAGGGCTTCGCCAAAGTAAAGTGGTCAGGTAGCCCCCAAATAGAATTAGGATTTGGTCCTGCTGATCCGGGGCCATTTGGGATCGGTGTATTAGGGAAACTATAACTGCGACCGATATTGTTTATTGGCCGAGCAGTAATTGGTTTCCATTGTTGTGCAGGTATAGAGGTTCCAGATATTAGACCAGTATTAACATTAAAAAGATCATATTCGATTAGTGGATAGTCTGTGAATAATGGATTTTGCGTTGGTCGAGGCGCGGCCCAATCATAGGGTTGACTGGCACAATAATACATGACCAAACGCAAGCATAATTCATGATAATACACAATTTTATCATGGGTTAGTTCTAAGGTGGGTGAACTAATTGACTCAAATACTTGAGACGAAATTGATACGCCAGTACTGCTAGATGGCTGACCGCCAAGCTCTATCAATGTTTTCCATTGCGTCATGCATGTGGCAGCATGTGACAAAAAACGAAATGCTTGCACATATTTCCATTTATCTTTATCAGGTATTGTTGTTTTAATAAGATTCGCATTGGTTTTTGCTAAATTGACGGGATCAAATCCGATAGACGGATCATAAAGGGTTGCTGAAACACCTTTCTTTTGGCAATACCACAACGCTATTTGCAGATACTGTGTGGCGCCTTGTAGAGTGGCCTGTAATGCCCCATCCATGCTGTACGGGCTGTAGGGGCGAAACCCGTGGGTGAAAACAGGTTTAATGTCAGGGTCTAAATTACCGGTTGCGTATTGCGGCCCAAAATCGCTATCGCCACTTTGACTAGAAACACCTTCCCATAATGCCAATTGAGTACCGCTATAGCTAAATGCCATATCCATAGGGTCTGCTGGTTTTGAAATCCATGTGGAATTAAATTTTCGATGTTTGTTTTCACCGTGTCCAGGTGGAGATGGATAGGCAGAATAATATGGCCAAGACTTTTGTGCTAGCATCGGCACGTTATTATTTTGTGCGTAACCGACGACGGCAAAAACGAGTCGTTGGGTTAATGAATCCGTCCCCATTGTTTCATTGCTTTTACTGAGTCCCGATTCTTCTATGCCGGTGGCACCGGTTGCTTGCGAATAAAATAATTGTCCACCTTGACTAAGAATTTTACTAATTTCGTCATTTTCACTGTCAATACGCAGGGCGATATCAAGTGGAACTGGCATTATGCCTGTTCGATGTCCAACCATACGTGCTTCAAGATCAGGACAAAATGGACGGTAACCAGAAGGAACGTCCCATGTTTGTGGCGCCTCAACTTCAATTGACGGGTTCGTATTGGCGAGAGTGGAAAACGATTCAATTATTTCTTCAGCTTTGGCGCCAGCAAAAAGTCGCAGTCGAGCTTGCTCCTCAGCTTTAATGCCAATTGGGTAGAGCATTAAAACGCTGATAACACCAAATGAAACCAGCGCGAGAGAAATGGCAATTTCAAAAAATGTAAATCCACTTACGGGTTTCATAATAAAAACCTTTTCAAATTTAATGACATGTTTTAATTATCCTTACAGTTTATAATTGACTCACCATTAGGATGATACTTTTTAAGACGACCGGACAATTATTATTTTTAATTATAAATACAAAATAATATAATGACAGTCATAGCCCACTTGCTTGAAAGTCTTATGACTGCCAAGTGCACCTAGGTGATTGCCAATAGACAAAGAAATACGTCCCTTCCTACAGGCCTTATGTCTGTCCTGTAAAGCGACCTTTCATCAGACTTTATTACTAGACCACTAGGTGATCAAATGCCACACAAGTGATTAAAGTAGCATGAAATCAACCGTTAACTAGGATGAATGTTTATATTGATAAAAATATAACGATAACATGAGACGACCTGTTCGTCATGAATACCACGAAGCGAAACAGTAGATGCGCATATGGAGAAGCGTGTCGATCTAAAAAAATAAGCGAACCTGGGCGACAGCAGTGGATTAATAACAATAGAATCAGGTGGATCCATATTGATTTTAGGATTATTTAAAGGCCGAGTCTATGGGATTGCTGGAGGGACTTTGTTGGTCCAGGAATACGGGTTGGCGATTAAGCGGAAATCATATCAGGCGGCTTTATATTCACTGCGGCAATTGCGGAGCTTTAATATATTCCTGCGAAATATCTCCACTAAGGCTTTTTATAAATTCTTGAATGTAATCTATTTCTTCTAGATCAAGTTGTATGCCGAGTTCAAAATGAGCCATTTTACGCACCGCGTCCCATAATCGTTTTGATGAGCGATCATGAAAATAGGGTGCTGTTTTTTCGGCATTACGTAACGAGGCCACGCGAAAGGCTAATTTATGATCCGGGTTTTTACTAACTTCGTAATAGCCTTTATCTTCTTGATTGGGCCATGGCTGAAGAACCCCAAGTTTCATAATTAACTGTCCGCCAATAGGTGAGCCAGTATGACAAGCAAAACAATTGTTTCGGTCAAAAGAAATAGCCCCTTTACGCTGTTTTTCAGATAATGCTTGGTCATCGCCAGATAAAAATTTGTCGATAGGAGCAGGGGTGATCAGCCCATTGATAAATGCTTGTAGAGCAATGCTGATGTTACCTAGGCTGATAGCATTATTATCCTCTGGTAAAGATTGTGTAAAAAGATTTTTATATGCTGGAATATCCGTAAGTCGTTTGATCATTTCATCAGAGTTTGTAACATTCATTTCATATTCACTAACCAGCGAATGCTCAATTTTATCCGTCAATTTATTATACTGACCAATCCAGCCAAATAGTTTTTGGTCGCTTAAGTTATAGAGGCCGGGAACATCGCGAAAAACTTGGTTTTGTTCTACTTGTTTAAGGAAATAGTCCCCGCCTGTTCCGTATTTGGTGAGATCATGGCAGGAGTTACAAGAATAGGTACCGTTTTCCGATAGTCGCTGGTCGTAAAAAAGCGTTCTTCCCAAATTAACCAGATTGGTAGTTAATTTATCAGCGTTTTTTTCTTGTACTTTTATGGGATTGATGAGGGGTAGTAACAATTTCCGTACATGTTCTGCATCATGAGTATCTTCCGCAATTACAGCAGTCACAGTCAGGAAAAACAAACCAACAAGGGGGATAATAATTCTACTGGTAATCATGTTTTTACGATAAGACGTAATTCACAGCGTACAATTCATCATTCTTATTAGTTATTATGGCTTATACATAAGAGCAAAAAATGATACGTCATTTTTTGGAGAGAAACATCATGCGCGCTGTGTTATTGATAATGTCCCTCATTATCGTGTTGTCGGGTTGTAAAACGCGCTTCATGGAACCGGGGACGCGTATCGACGTGCCGTCAGCGGGAAAGATCATGGTGATATAGACAGAGATCATCTGATTTTAATTCTCGTGAAGACTTTATTGTATGGCATAATGAAAAAGTCGTTGGTAATGTTCATGGACAGCAATTGGTGCAGCTCGTTCTTGATCCAGGTTACCACATCATTCATGCACATTATCGGGGGCCATCGCTTATTAAGGCCGTTTTGGCGGAATGCAGAACGTACGATATTATTTGTGACGCAAAATATTTTGGTTGGGGTGGTGGTTCCTCACTTCATTACGACGACATTAACCTCACCGACGAGCGACGTGACCTCATAGGTGAATGGCTAAAAAATGGAAAAAACCATGGTACCTTCTTCTGAACCGAAAATTGAAGCCGAGTACCTAACATATGAACAGAAAAAAATATTTGGAGTCCGTCGCTATATGTCCGATTTTACACGTGGATCAAAAGCGACCGAGCGTTCAAATTAAACCAGGATGATGGATATTAAGCATCGTCATGGCAGCCATGAAAGATGATTACCTCGTGTTGTTGATAGGAGCGCTAACTGAGGCGGTTTTGCAAAGCAGAAGGCTCGAGAGCGGCCTTAAAATGCGCGTATGAGCGGTTTCCTGGCCCTTTTCGCATCATTTTACCCCTAAACCCTTGTCGCTGCTAGAATAGCCTCGACAAATTGGCTATCGCTCTATAGTCCGCGCCTTGCTTTTTTCAGCAGTTACGCACTGCGGAGGATTCTTCTGGTGGTCGATGAAGCGACACGCAAAGCAAAGGTACTGATCGAGGCGCTGCCTTTTC
The DNA here is from genome assembly GCA_024641365.1 of Planctomycetota bacterium. Next base: position 10,368 of record JAHEDF010000061.1, read on the forward strand.
TCAAGCGCTTCCACCATCAATTTATGGTGGTGAAGTTGGGCGGCGAACCGATTGAAGATCCAGCAGTTCTTGACTCGTTATTAACCGATCTGGTATGGCTTGAGCAAGTTGGCGTGCGTCCAATTTTAGTGCACGGCGGCGGCAAATCGATTTCGCGAGCAATGGAAGCAGCTGGCTTAAAACCAACTTTTCATAATGGTCGCCGTGTAACCGATGCCGAAACCATTGAAATTGTTGAACGTGAGGTTGATCGTCTCAACGAGCATATTCATAATCGTTTATTTCACCTGGGTGGTGCAGCTATTCAATTGAGTACGCCGCATGTCGTGGTCCAGGGAGATATTTTAGATCCGGCATTGGGATTTGTTGGTCGTCCGGTTTCAGTTGATCGTGAACGATTAGTGCGCTTTGCGACACGCGGATTAATTCCTGTCATTCCGCCGTTATCTATGAGCGTTGATGGAAAAGTACTTAATACCAATGCCGATGATATTGCCTTAGCAGTAGCAACAGGCTTAGCGGCAGAAAAATTGGTATTTATGAGTAATGTTCCTGGCGTCATGTCAGATCCGAAAGATCCGAGCACGCGTATTTCTAGCATGACGGATGTTGAAGTACGTCGATTAATAAACGACGGCATCATTAAAGATGGCATGATTCCAAAAGTTGAAAGCTGTATCGCCGCGCTGGAAAGTGGCGTTAAGAAAATTCACATTGTGCAAGCTAGCGTCGCCCACGCATTGCTGCTCGAAATATTCACGGCCGAAGGTATCGGCACGGAATTGCGTCTAAATACGGCACGACAAGCCATCGCTTAATTTTATTAACCCTATTAACCACCAGCGGCCAGGAGGCCGCCATGAAAAAACATTTTATAAGCCTTAATGATTTATCCGCTGATGAATTCAGTGATTTATTAGCGGTTGCTGCCTATCTAAAACAACGACGTGCACAGGGTATTCCTGAACAGGCATTGGCTGGCAAAACGTTGGCGATGATTTTTGAAAAGCCAAGTTTACGCACGCGTATGTCATTTGAAGTGGCAATGACGGAATTAGGTGGGCGTTCCATGTTTGTGCGTGGTGAAGAAGTTGGCATCGACACACGTGAACCAGCTCGTGATGTGGCACGCGTATTAAGCCGTTATGTTCAAGGTATTATGGCTCGTGTATTTAAGCATAAAACTATAGTAGATTTAGCTGAATACGGCAGTGTTCCTGTCATTAATGGTTTATCGGATGAAAGTCATCCATGTCAGGCTGTTGCTGATATGCTGACCATTCAAGAGCATCTAGGGACAACCGCTGGCTTACGCATCGTCTTTATTGGCGATGCTAACAATGTTGCACGTAGTTTAGCGCGCGCCTGTATCCACTCGGGATCGCAGTTAGTTTTAGCCTGTCCAAAAGATTATGCTTTTACCAAAGAAGATATTGACGGCTTTGGTAAAGAGTGGGGGACATCGGTTATTCAGTCCCATGATCCAGCATCAGCGGTTAAAGATGCCCATGTTTTATACAGCGATGTATGGACCAGTATGGGACAAGAAGCTGAAAAAGCAGAACGTTTACGAGCCTTTGCAGGTTATCAAATCAATAATCAATTAATTGCCCAAGCACGTAGCGATGTACGCATCATGCATTGTTTACCAGCGCATCGTAATGAGGAAATTACTGATGAAGCGGTTGAACATGAACGCTCAATAATATTCGACCAAGCTGAAAACCGTCTGCATGCACAAAAGGCGATTTTACGCTTGGTCATGGCAAACGATCAAGCAGCTGTGTTAAAAGCAGCTAAATCATCCACCACTAAATCATCCACCACTAAATAAATTCACTTTGACCTCGGAACCCCATGCCACTTCGCCCATTATCTTTTCAACGCAACTTCGTTAAACATCCTGCTGGCTCGTGTTTAGTATCGTTTGGAGAAACGCGCGTGCTGTGCACAGCGTCCATCTCGACCGATTTACCGCCGCATCGTCGCAATACCGGTAAAGGCTGGGTC
>JAHEDF010000493.1:0-2310 GCA_024641365.1 Planctomycetota bacterium
GACGGTAGGCCGGCATAATAGCGCGTAGCGCGCCGGCCTATTTTTTCAAAGCGAAGCGCATGAAAAAAAGTCACGACAAAGTACGTGGGGTTTGGGGCGAAGCCCCGAAACAACAGTTGAGAAACCCATATTTTTGGATTATATATACCCTGCAACACCTGCTTCCCGTGGGCATATTTACGCGCATGGGTACGCAGGTTCTGGAGTATCTAGGCTAATGGAAATTGATGCAAATGTGCTAAAAGCAGTTGAAGCTGGTAATCCAGATGCCATTAAAGCGTTGTTGGAGCGCCATGGGCAGTGGCTAAGAGCGGTTATTGCCGCACATGTGCCAGTGGGGTGGCCATTACAGCAAGCAGAACAGCTCTCATGGGTGGCAATTCGAAAGCAATTACCATTTCGCGACCCACAGATTCATTTACAAAATTGGATGCTGCAACAGGCGCGGCTACCCGTTACGCAATTGCTGCGTGAATTAGATCGTATGGCTGTTGATAAGCGCGATACCCTCTCGCATATCATTTGTGAAGCATCGTTAGCTGCAATTGAGGATGGCAGCTATGTGCCTGCGGGATTAATTAGCACAACTTTAAATGAACTACCTGACGATAAGAAAAATATTTTAATTGCGCGCTATCGCCATGGCGTAGCACAAGTCACCAATCAGCAACATTCAGCTGCCCAATTATGTAATGCGCGAATTGCTTGTGACTGGATTAATGCATCGGCGACAACATTTACAGACGATAGCATGATCGCTCGGTTAATCGATGAATGGTTAATGCAAACCATTGATGCTGACTCGCATGGATTATTAACCGCACAAATTTCTAAAGATATTACGCGTAGTGCTGCTTTAGCTCAACAACAACGCGTCCACGGTGCGCTGTATGCAGCATGTCATCCGTTTACAAATGAGGATATTCAAAAAATAACTGCGATTATGACAAAAGGTCCGCAGCGAACCGGCGGATCTTCAAATCGAATTGTCACGCAAATGCGCATGTCTACAGCTAATGATAGTGGAATTCGGGGTGTGCGAATAAGCAGTAGCGATCCGAAGCGACCAAGTGGACTTAAAATCGCTAGTGATCATTACCAAACTGTACGTCCGCAAAGAAAAATTAATTCGTATGCCATGACACATATGGCTGCTGCTGCGATAGTAATTATCGGCATTGCAGCCATGCTCATTTTTAAAAGCGTCAATTCAATTCCGGTCGTGGATAACACACAAACTGCCAATAAGCCCCAAAATACATCCTCGTTGATTTCAGCTACAACGACCACCCCAACAACAACGACACCAGTACAAATCGCGACTTTTACTAGTCAGATAGATAAAAACCAATTTAATGCTCAACAAGAATCATCTAATAATCCAGTAACTCAAAATTTAGCCGGAGACAATACTGCTTCCCAACAGTATTCGTTAGCACGCGCCAACGGTCCAATTATGTACGAAGTCTGGAATGATGCTGTTGGTGACGGAGTTAATCATGGCTTATCATATATAAAATCAAAACCGACACCTGATATTATAAGTTACGAGTCGACTTTTGGAGCGTTATTCCCTGGGAATAATAAATTTATTCGCATGACCTGTTTCATATCACCACCAATTAGTGGAAATTATGAATTTACTATGCATGCCGCTCCTTCTGGTAAGGTGTGGTTATCTGCCGATCAGGCATCGGAAAATCTACAACTGATAGTTTCGCAAGACACGGGTAGGATTAGAATAAGAAATTCAAAGCCCATACTGCTTACAGAAGGCAAAAAATACTTGCTGGTCGCTTACCACAAATATGGCTCTAGCAAAGCTGTATTTTCACTATCCTGGCAACTTCCCGATGGGACGACAGAAGAGTCGATAGCTAGTAAACATTTATTTCCTGTTAGTGATATGAGTTTGCCACCTAAAAACGAACCGACTCAAGCGTTATCCAAAGAATCAACAAATACCGCTGTTGGAATATCTACCACTACAATTGCAAATACATCAGGGCTGCAGCAATCGTTAATAAGTGGCGCCGTCATTAAACTGTGGGATAACTTTCAAGGAGAAACCTTTGCTGACGGTTTAGAATTCATAAAAATCAATTCTAAACCGACTTTGGTGAGAAGTCTCGAGCAATTACATGCCCCTAAAGTACCAAACGAAAAATTCTTCCAACGTTTATCGTGCTACATTAATCCACCGGAATCCGGCGAATATACGTTTAGCTTACTCACAAGAAATAAAGGTGAGTTATTCCTCTCAACTGATAAATCAAAAGAAAATTTAACCCTTATCGCAATTTCCAATAA
>JAHEDF010000493.1:2320-3298 GCA_024641365.1 Planctomycetota bacterium
CGGCGGAATCTGGTAAAATAAATACTTTATCTCAACGGTCAGCGGCAATTAAATTAGAAAAAGGAAAATTATACCGTTTGGTTGCTCATCAAATAGATGGCGATGACGTTAATTACATATCGGTTGCCTGGGATTTGCCCAATAAAACAGTCGAAAATCCCATTGCCGCAAATAGACTTTTTGTAACTGAGGACGACCTTGGTGATTTGCAAAATGCTAAGGGGAAATCAAAAATAGCACTTGATCAGTTAGGGGGAACAACCGTTCAGAAAAAGACCCCCGCGGTAATTAAATTGCCGCCTTTGACTACTGGTTATGCGATTAGTGAAATATGGGAAAATGTCGAGGGCCGCCACGTAAATCAAGGAACAAAAGTTCTTCAAAATAATAATACACCCACCTCCATAAGTAAATTACATGAATTAAAAAATGAAACAAAAGATAAAATCTCATTTTTCCAACAAATAACCTGTTACCTAACTCCGCCAATTACCGGAGACTATATCTTTAGTATTTCCGCAAACGATACAGCTCATTTAATGCTTTCGACTGATCATTCAATCGAACAGCTACAGCTTATTGCAGATTGCCCTAAACCTCTTCCCATTTCCCTTTTTGATAAATTTGATTCGCAACAATCCAAACCAATCCGATTGATTAAAGGGACACTCTATTATTTACAGATTCATCATAAACAGGGGCTCGATACGTCCCATGTCATAGTCGGATGGCAATTACCTGATGGCACTAAAGAATTTCCCGTTTCTGGAAAACATTTATCAGTGCCTACTAGCCTTTTAAATCAAACAAAAAGCAGTCCATAATACATTGCCCTCGTCATTGCCAAGGTGAGACAATTGTAGAAAATAGATAATAAAAGAATGATCGACGGTTTTCGGCTATCCCACACTTGAGCTAGTTAAAGCCATCATCTATGCGTACAATCCCGTATTATACTGACTGGTATAATACTTACTT
>JAHEDF010000494.1 GCA_024641365.1 Planctomycetota bacterium
CGCTTGGTTTGGTAGACACGTTATCAACTTAGGGTCTTTGCAACCAATATACCATTCGCTGCGTGTCGTGTTTTGGCCCCTGCAAACTTGGCCAGAGATCTGCAACAATTAATCCCTGTTTATGTGCTAATGCGGTGAATTGTTCTTTACTGTACAGCGCAACACTTTCTGTGTAATCATGCTCCACGTGGGATCCATTGGTAATTATTACCTGTTTTTCTACACGACCGTTCTTAATACGGCGTCGCTCTTCCAAAGTATGGCCATTTTTTAATGTGCGCGTAGAAAATGGCACCAACGTTTGTTCAACATGAAATGGATCTGGCAGATCAATAATGAGCCAGCCATCTTTAGCCAATAATGTCCCGATGCGTTGTAAGCAGGTAGCGTTCTCTGATTCAGTAAAATAACCAAATGCAGTGAATAACATAACAATTGCGCCCCATCCCCCTGCAACAGGTGGCAATCGCATATCTCCTCGAAACACTAATCCGCGGCACTGATCACGTTGTTGTGCGCTCATCAATAAATCACGACTATAATCACAACCAAATGCACGGATATGTGCCTGTCGTAAAGCTGTTAAATGACGGCCATTACCACAACCCAAATCAAGCACTGGGCCAGATACACTTTGTAGTCGTGGAATAAGACCCGCAATTTCCTCTGCGGCACTCGCATCATCGCGATGCGCATATATTGCTTGGTATTGGCTATTAAAAGCCGTTTGCCACCATGGTATATCATTCATTTTTTAACACGCCGAAATGTTCCAGTAGCTCTTGATTGCCGATGTAACGGAACAATATCAGCTAAATTTTTAACGCAGCGAGATGCGCCGGCAGCTAATAAATCTGCTCGACTAATTAATCCTTCAAGTGCAATGACGGTTGCGCCTGCTGCGACACCAGATTTTATCCCATTCGGACTATCCTCTAAGACCAAACAGCGTTCCGCTGGTACGGAAAGTCGCTTCGCTGCTAATAAATATGGTTCTGGATGTGGTTTTCGGTTAACCACATCCTCACTACAGATGCGAGATGAAATGCGTCTATCGAGCCCAATAATTTGCAGGCCTAAAGCAGCAACTTCTCGTTCAGTAGAAGTCACTAAAATGACTGGAACACCCTGTTCTTCTGCGTCTTGCAAAACCGCCGTAATACCTGGTCGCAATTGTAAACCTTCTTTTCGATAAATCGCTTTAAGAAATTCCATCTTACCGGCCATCCATTCCATAACATCGCCAGTTATATTAAATCGTTTCATGAGATCTAAGTAAAATAAACGATCACTTTTGCCAATATTACCGAGTATTTCCTGCTCACTGATATCAATACCTTTAGACGCTAGTAATTGTTGATGCGCTCGACCATGTAATGGTTCTGAATCAACGGTTGTGCCATCAAAATCGAGTAGCAATGCCGCATAATTAATCGTATTCATTGTAACAAACTAATGACATCTGATACCGACAAAAGTCTTTATTTTTTTGAAATTGTGAATGCTCGGATCTTGCCATGTTAACTAAAAAGATCCCCTGACACAGCCAGGGGATCTTTATCAATTCAAATTAAACAATTATTAAAGCGACGGCACAGCGCGTACACGTGCTGGCTGTTCACGATCGTGAATTTTACGTAATTGAGCTGCGCATTTATCAGACACAACATCAATTGCGCCATAAACTGTCGGCTCCTGATCGTGCGCAATAACATCTTTGCCGTGCGGCAAATGCATGTCTACGTCTACTTTATATCCTCGCTTTTCTGCTTCGTGAATGGTGACGTGCACGGTTTGCAAGCCACTATGAAATCGACTGAGAGAACCTAATTTTGTTTGGATATAAGCTCGCACTTTATCCGAAACATCATAGTGAACGCCGGTGATTTGAATGTCGACCATCTGTTCCTCACTCATGTTCCCTCTTTCAGGGAATGTAGTTTGATCGGCGATCCCCTGCTCCTCCGATCACGGGTGGAAAAGTCCCAGGGGGGACAGTTGCTAGCATACAGAGATTAGATGAACTTAGTCAATGATGAATCTGTAAACGCTCTCATCCCTTCACGTCATGCATAAGCCAAATGCAGGAAGTAGATACGCGAAATAAAAGCTGTTTTTACAGGGAAAACATGAATTTAATGATGAAAACCGCTGTTGAACGTGCCCGCATGCAATGTCAAAAACTCGGGCTCAAATCCATTTCACTGGTGATGCACGCCTATCATAAAAGTTCCAGCTTGTGCTTGCAAAGATGTACCGCCCTTATGAGTTTTTTGCTGGTCAAAAAAGTCCCGAATAATTATGGTTTTGCTAGATATCCCTCCGGCAATTACTGTTTACAATCCACCGACAGCCACAGCCTTACTTGGAGTTACCATGATCCGTTTTTGTCTCGCTTTACTACTGCTCATTTTTACAACTACATCTGGAATGGCCGCCGCAGCCAAGGATCTAATTGGCACATGGACAGTCGATGCAGAGGCAACCTGGAATAAATTAAAAGATCTACCACAAGTGAAAGCCTTACCACCTGAGGTTGCAAATACGGCAAAAAGTGCATTTGTTACCCAATCGGCCGGAATGGTATTCATTATCACCGATAAAAAGATTACCACCACAATTGGCGGAACAACACGTGAAGAAAGTTATGAAATTATTTCTATTGATGGTGAAGTAATAACGGCGGAAGGCACTGATCCTGAAGGCAAAAAGGAGCGAAGTTTAATTCGCATAATAGAAGGCGGCATGGAATTGACCTCAGTGTCTGACCCTATGCAGAAAGTTGTGTTGCGTAAAAAGGATGGAGACAGCACATCAAGTGAAACAAAGCCCAAAGAATAAGCTATTTAATTGATATCATTTTAAGGCGGCTCAGTTCGGCTGATCCGCCTTTTCTGTTAATGTCGGCACCTAGTTACATGGCATAAATAAATAGAGAGCATTTCATGTGCGTAACCTTTGTTTATTTAAGTGGCAAATACCTTTATAAAAAAGGACCGTAATATACAACGGGGAGCGCGCTATACACTGGATGAGAAAATTTATGTATCATATATTAATGGGCCGCACTGTGTAAGACTTATTGTTGGTGAGATAACGTTTAATGGAACCGCGGACGATTGGCACGGTTGGTGGAAACAACATAAAGATAGATTAATAGTTGATCGAGCAAAGACTGATGAATTTCGTTCTAAACATCGTGTCACTGATATGCTTGCCAAAGTGATAAGTCAATTTTATGGGGCGCGCATTTTTTCAGACCACCTCGCTTTTGTCCTTGACTCGTCTGC
>JAHEDF010000495.1 GCA_024641365.1 Planctomycetota bacterium
GCGCAGCAGTGGTCCAGGTTATGGGTGGACAATTGCCACGTGAAAAATGGCTTGGCATTAAAGGTTATTTGGATGCGTGGGCATAACGATGGGAAAAGGTCGTAGCAATAAACCGTATTTTCGCGATTTAATGAGCCCTTCTCGAAAAAAAGACGAGCCGGGGCAGGTACAAAATCCTATTCGTGCAGCAAAAGCCGCAGCCAAAGCGCAAGCGCAACAAAAACAACAGGGTAAACAGGCGACGTCTCCTGGAGGAAAAAAGTTAGCGCATAAAGCGAAACAACAGGAAAAGGCGACAGAATCAGGCCATCAATTAGATGGTGAAGGACGTCCTTATATAACTTTAGTGCAATTTTTAAAAATAATTTCAGCAGTCGAAACGGGCGGAGCAGGCAAACACGTTGTTCGATCGGGTGTTATTACGGTTAATAATGAAGTGGAAATTCGACCCACGCGAAAATTACATCATGGTGATATGGTAACCTGTGCCGATACTGTTTATACGGTAGAAATACAATAATCGATAAATTAGTTGTACGATTTACTTAAATAGGAGCCGTCATAACGGTAGTCGTAAATTTACGTTTAAAGCCATTCTCTTCATAAATTTTAGTTGCCGTGTCATTGTCGATCAACACTTCTAGTGCTAATGCATGCGAGTTGCGCTTTGCTTCTTCAATACAAATACCCGCAAATAATTTGCGACCAAATCCTTTGCCGCGTACGCTGATATCCGTTGTAAATAACTTCATCCACGCACGAGTGCCTGCGTCTTGAATTGCAGCGGCGCCAACAAGTGCGCCATTATGCTCTAATACATAATGACGAAAACCTTCAGCTTCGCGACGTTCTAAATTTGGTAAGCAATGATCGCTTTCTGGAAACCCTTGAATAAATAAAGTGGCAACACGACTTAAATCACGGCTCGTCGCCATGCGAACAAAGGTGGGGTGATTGCGCAACGACGCCTCTAATCGTCGTTCAAAAATAATATTATCCTTCCAGGCAGAAAAACCATGTGTTTGTAATTGAGCACGTGCCGCGCGATTGCGTCGATCAACTAAAGCCCGAATGCTACTATAGCGACTTAATTGCAGTGCGCTGCGAGCGGCATCAATTAAAAAATCGCCAATTTTTGCCGACACGCCATTGCGAATTGCTGGTCCCCATAAGGTTACTTGTTCATCGCTATACGGACAAATTGCCAGTGCGCCGACCGGTTTATTTCCATACATGGCAATTAATACACCAGCAGCCTGATTCAGCACATTGGCTGTTGGTGGTAAACCCATGTACGCAGCAATTCCGCATACCTGATGCTTTGCGCCAGGTGGACAATTTTCAAACATTTGCAAGACCGCAGCGATTAAATCAGGTCGCTGATCAAGATCGACAAGTTGTAAATCTGCTGGTGGCACCGTTGGCACTATGGCGCTACATTTGTCGGTGCAATTGCTGGCGTTAGCAAAAGAGGAAACGGTTGGTCAGTGTCTATCAGTGATATGACTCATCAGATAAGACACTGACGGTAAAAGTCGCTATTTAACCGGCGCTAACTTTATGGGATGGGTGCCCTTCGAATTCCATTGAGCCACATAGATAGCACCATCAGGGCCCGCATACAGGTTGTGCGGATGAATAAATGTTTCGCCAACGCGAGTCATTTTTTGCAGAACACCCTTGTCATCATAGACAGGAGGGGCACCAGAAATATTGCTGACGACTTTATAGTTACGATCCAATATAGACAAAAAACCATTTAAATTTGGCACATAAATATAATCGCCTTGAATCATAACATCACATACCGCAGCGCCTGGCATCGGAATCGTATCGACATAGGTGCCGTCTAATTTATAGCGTTTAATCGCTTGGTGACCACGTGAAGCAACAACTAATAATGGGTTTTCGGGATCTTTACGATCAATGGTGCCGCCATGTGGTGTATTTAAATGTTGTGGTTCTTTTCCTTTTCCACCAAAGGCACGAATTAATGTGCCATCGGCTTTATAATGTAAAATCATCGCCTGACCGTAGCCATCAAAGATATAGAATGAACCATCATCGACCAATTCAATATCGGTTGGTTTATATTGACCAGCATTTTTATATGGCTCGACATCTTTTGGCCAATCAATGACTTTTAATTCGACGCCTTTAATAGTGGTTTTAATGACTTGATGACGATCATGGTCAGTGAGCCATAAACATTCACCATCTGCATCTTTGGTAAAAGCTAAACCGTGCACGCCGGGAAAAGTTGTGCCCCACGATTCTGCAACCGTTCCATCGGGATTAAAAATAATTACATTATTGGCTGGGCCGGTATTAATCATTACAAAACGACCGTTGGCATCTTGTCGGATGGCATGACAGTTAGCTAATTTAATTTCATTTTTACTGACATCACCCCAACCAGCCTCAACGCGGTATGTTTTGGGCCCTTGTCCCAAAATATCACCTTCCTCCGCAGTTGTGACGGTTACTCCCAAGCAAGTTGCGAAGAATCCGAAAACAGTGAGTGTTAAGTGGCGAGATAGTGTCATAAAGGCCTTTCAGTAAGTAACGTATTTATCAATAAGGTCAGCGATCACTGAACTGTTTATTGATAAATCAGAGGAGAGGGGTGCATGTAGTCGTCATCACCAGTCTGAAGTCAAGCTTCGGAGTATCTGGTGTGCGTTTTTGAACTGTTTGTCACCTGCAAACCGGCCAAAACGGCCGTAACCCGTCAATATAAGACGTAAGTGGATAAAACCCGACCGTGCTGAAGTCGAGCGCGACATGCCAATTATGCGAAGTAATACGCATGCCCAGGGAGTAATCAGCCTTTAACAGTAATTTACTCGCTGATACGATACAAAATTTAACATTTAATTAGTGTCATTAATTTTAATTTTTGTCCTGTTTATTGGGAGGCTGAGCAACATTGAGATATCTCACTTTTTATTCATAGGTAGTGAGGATTTTTTAGTGAAACCAATCATGCTTTGACTATCTTGTGCACGTCCTCACCATTGGCGTCCAAGTTTCATACACACAAATCAGAACATGAGGAGATTTTAAACATGGGTAATTATGGCGGATATATCGTTGTCGGTGTTATCGCGGCAATAGTCATTGGCATTATAATGTATTATATGGCGCGATTCTTAAAGGGAAAACTGACGTTGGAGTTGCCCGTAAATACCGTGGAGTCCAAGCAGTCATTGGCAGGGACATTAAATGTTCATGCAAAGAAAAGCATTGATGGATTGTTAATTGTTTCGCTAGTGGGACG
>JAHEDF010000496.1 GCA_024641365.1 Planctomycetota bacterium
CGCTAAAGCCAGCAGCTTTGTCACTGGTACTGACATTCGCGTTGATGGCGGCTTCTTATCACAGACGATTTAAGACTTTGGGGAAGTCCGGAAGTCCGGAAGTCCGGAAGTCCGGAAGTCTTGGGTAATCGGCATGTGTTCGGTGATGTGAGTTAATTTATTAACTGCAAAAAGGTGTTCGCTGCGCTCACGTGGAATTTAAACTACGGCGCGTAGCGCCACCTTTTTGCAGTCGCAAAAAAATCATCCACATTCAAGAAAATAATCATCACGTCAGACTTCCGGACTTCCGGACTTCCGGACTTCCGGACCCTGATTATTACCGTTGAACGCGCGCTGATCCGCCCGCTGCAACGGCTAACACTTGATCCAATGTTACCATCGTGGTGTCGCCTGGCGACGTGGTTAATAATGCACCGTGTGCCCAGCCTTGGCGTAATGCTTGTTCAGGTGTTTGGCCAGTCAGGAATCCGTTAAATAATCCGGCTGCGAAACCATCGCCGCCACCAATGCGACAAATAACATCTAATTCGCAGGTTGGACTGACATACGTTTTTCCGTCTAACCAAATGACAGCGCCCCAACTGTGGCGATTAACCGAATGTACTTCACGTAAGGTGGTGGCGACCATACGAATATTGGGGAATACTTTGGTTACTTCTGTCATCATGCCAAAAAATGCTGATGGATCGAGTTTGGATTTACTCTCAACATCAGGTCCTTTTAAGCCAAGACCTAATTGTAAGTCTTCTTCGTTGCCAACTATCACATCGGTATGGCTAACAATTTCGCGCAGTACTTCTTGCGCGCGCGCTGTACCGCCAAGGCGTTTCCATAATTTTGCACGGAAATTCAAATCGAATGAAGTAATGGCGCCAGCCGCTTTTGCCGCTTTCATACCTTCAATAATTACTTGCGGGGTGGTTTCTGATAAAGCTGCAAAAATTCCACCTGAATGGAACCAGCGCACGCCTTGTCCAAAAATTGCTTTCCAATCAAAATCACCTGGCTTCAATAATGCCGCAGCTTCATTGGCGCGATTATAAAATACTACTGGAGCACGCACGCCGTGACCACGATCACTGTACACGGTTGCCATGTTTGGTCCGGTTACGCCATCGTGCTCAAACATTTTATAAAATGGTTTGACGCCCATGTTGCGCACGCCGCTCGCAATTAAATCACCGAGCGGATAATTAACCATCGCAGTAGCAACGCCGGTTTGCAGGCCAAAACAGTCAGACAAATTAGCCGACACATTATATTCACCGCCACTGACCCAGATTTCTAAATTACGTGCTTTGCGGAATGGAATCGAACCTGGATCTAAGCGATTTACTAATGCACCTAAGGATAAGAAATCCAGGCCGTTTGCTGTGCGTGCAGGAATAGTCAGGGTCGACATGCGAGATGCTCCATAAAGTAGGGTTTGGTGGTGTAAGGCTCTTAGGAATTCTGGCTATAAGAAATTGCTACTAGGTCATCGACAAATGACCGTGAACAAGCTGATAAAAGCAAACGAGACAATAATGTGATCATTTTTCACCAATGTTGCGAAGTGCGCGACCGGCGGTCGGATCAGATAAAGAAGTTATGTGATCGCTGTTGTGTGGTTTGCCTCTGACAGTGGTCAGATGTGTAGTAATTTTCTGAGCATAGCCGAAAAAAGACAATTCTTAGATGAGTAGCAAACCGTGCATGTAAAACAAAAACACTCGTGTTAAATAAAAGGCGGTCACTATCTTTTGTTTTATTGCCAGTCTGTCTCATGCCATGTCCCACTTGTTAGTTACCGAGCACCGCCAAGCTGCCTGCGCTTCCTAGGAATTACTATGACCACGTATTACGCCCACGGCTCAGCGACCACCGTCATCAGTGATGATGAATTACGCAAGGCAATTAGTGACACCTACGCAAAAATGGGAAAACGTAGCAAAGTGTTGGCGGTACCGCCAGATTTTACGCGCTTTAATAGTCGAGCCGGAATTATTACACAAGAAACCTATGCGTATTATGGCGCTGCGCTCACTGATATTTTACCAGCTTTGGGTACGCATGTGCCCATGCCTGATGCACAAATAGAAAAAATGTATGGCGGCGTTCCGCGTTCTCTATTTCGTGATCATGATTGGCGTAATGATGTCGTCACGGTTGGCACATTACCACGAGAATTTGTCAAAGAGGCGACTGATGGCATTTATGACAAGGCGTGGCCAGCTCAATTAAATAAATTAATATTAAATGGCGGCCACGATCTGATTTTATCTATTGGTCAAGTAGTGCCGCATGAAGTCGTCGGCATGGCCAATCATACCAAGAATTTATTTGTCGGCTGCGGTGGCAAAGCTGGAATTGATGAAAGCCATTTTATCGGGGCTTGCTATGGTATGGAAAAAATGATGGGTCGTGCTGACACGCCCGTGCGTAAGATTCTCAATGAAGCCTTGGTGCGCTTTTGTGGGCATTTGCCAATTGTCTTTATATTAACCGTTGTTGGTCCAGCGGCACCAGGAGAACAAGGTGACAAATATGGTCTTGTCACACGTGGATTATTTATTGGCTCAGGCACTGAATGTTTTGAATTAGCAGCCAAACTATCCGTTGAAGTTAATTTCAAATTATTAGATGAACAATTAGATAAAGTTGTGGTTTATTTAGATCCTGAAGAGTTTCACACCACGTGGTTAGGCAACAAATCTATTTATCGTACGCGCATGGCTATTGCCGATAAGGGTGAATTAATCGTGCTTGCGCCGGGGTTAAAAGGTTTTGGCGAAGATGCCGGTATCGATAAAATGATTCGTAAATATGGCTATCGCACCTCTCCAGAAATTATGGCTGCGGTAAAAAACAATGCTGACTTGGCTGATAATTTATCGGCTGCCGCCCACTTAATTCATGGTTCCAGCGAAGGTCGTTTCACCATTACCTATTGTCCAGGTCACATGACGCAGAAAGAGATTGAGGATGTTGGTTTTAATTATGCCGACTTAAACGAGATGACCAAACGCTACGATCCGAGTGTGCTGAAAGATGGTTATAATGAGGTCGTACACCCAGATGGCAGTCGCGAACGGGTATATTATATTAGTAATCCGGCCCTCGGTTTGTGGGCTTGGAAGGGCAACGTGGTATAAAAACCTCGTTTTTCCACACGTTTTCCTCCCCTTACACCAATCGCTCCACGCTGCGGAAGTCTACCGTTGCGAAGCGTGCAATCCCCTTACCATGCCGCGCCTATGGGCACATTAACAGTACGCAAATTCGGCATATCCGT
>JAHEDF010000062.1 GCA_024641365.1 Planctomycetota bacterium
TTTACGTGGCTTAGAGTCTGGTCCGGTAAAAATGTCTTTCGACCAACAGGGGCGATTATGGTCCGCACAAGTTGGACGTGGTTGGTTTAGTTACGGCGGTAAACGTACGGCGTTACAATATGCAGAATGGGATGGAAAAACCGTCCCATTTGAAATCCATTCGGCGAGTCTCACAAAAAAAGGATTTAATGTCACGTTTACCACACCGGTTGGAAACGAAATAAAACCACAGGTTACATCCTGGCATTATCATTATTATAGCACATACGGCTCAAGTCCGGTTGATGAAAAAGATTTGGAAGTCAGTGATGTGGCAGTCTCTGCCGATCGCTTAACTATGTCTTTCACGGTACCGCTCGAAACGAATAAAGTTTATGCGCTTAAATTTCCGGGACTAAAAAACAATCAGGATACAGCACTTCACTTTGATACTATTTTTTATACCCTGAATAAATTACGCCCTGAAAAAGAGGCAAAACTCGGACGTAATGTTGGGTGGACATTGGTTGGGTCTGGTTGGGAAAGAAACGATAAACGACGTCCTATCCCAGCTGTGGTTGCGCCATTGCCGGAAAATACGTGGCATCTCTCTGCTCCGAATAACGCCACTATTTTAGATGCGACACAGTGGACGAATACGGCGTGGACATTTGATGCCCAGGGTGTGATGTCGCGCGCGAAAGGAAACAATGAAACCAAAATGGCTTTAGGTGATGCACGAATTCATGTAGAATTTTGCTTTGAACCGACTAACGACCCTGCCTGGACAGGACAATTATATGGTAATTCCGGTGTATTTCTGATGTCTGGTTATGAATTACAGGTTGTTAACAGTTATAATAATCCAACATTTGCGGATGGTATGTGCGGAGCTATTTACGGGCAGCACCCACCGCGAGTAAATGCCAGCAGAAAACCAGGTGAATGGCAAGGCTACGATATTTTAATGAAAGCGCCGCGTTTTGCTGAAGATGGCAATGTTTTAGAACCATTACGGGCAACGGTTTTTTATAATGGCATATTAATACAAGATGATGTGTGGGTTTACGGAGAAGTAGGGAAAAAATATAGCAAACATGGCAAGCGTCCTTTACTTTTACAGGATCATAAAGGCACTAAAGTATCATTTAGAAACTTATGGGTAATAGATGATATTGCTTATGATCAATCACTTCCAGCCTTTCGCCAATTATATGGTAAAAAATTAGCCGAATAATATAGTTGGTGACATAATAATTATTTGTCTTGGATTATGAACTGACCCAAGAGTCTCATTTAAAATCTCTAGATATTTCACGGTTTCGTATACTAAGGTAAGCGGCAAATAATGTTGTCTTAAGACACGTTTATTATTCCTATTTGCATCTTCCCCATATGGCACGCTATGTGCAAAATGATCAATTATCCTGATGGAGGGTAATTTTATGTATACTCAATATGCAAAAAGCCCTACCGCCCACTGCATTTGTATATGCAGTAGACACTTATTAAATTCCTCGTTTCCGCACGGAGGAACACTCAAAAACTTAGGTTACTATCCCCATCGCTATACGAATAAAGCCAACCGGTGGCATTTCTCATATCAGATTCACCAAATCTTTATGAATTTATATTCATGTTTGCGTGTCATGTGGGAGATAAAATTATGAAACCAAATCAAACGCTGATCCTTGGGCGCTCATGTAAGCGCGAAGATCATAGTTTTATTCTACCAAGCGCAGAAATTGCAAAAGTAACAATGGTACAGTGTTCACCGCCACCACCGTGGGCTCAATCATGGATAGGGGGCCTGACCTGGGTGGATGCAAATTTAATTGTACTCGTTGATCCGATGAGCCTCCTGTCAATTGAGCGCTCACATTTTCCCCAATTCCCTCAAGTGGTCATTATGAAATCAATGCCTTTTCAACCACATTGGGCATTGGTTGTGGATTCAATCACCGGAGATGCGGATGATGGTGCGTATGTTAGTTCGTTAGAAATGCAGAGTGATGGGCAGACACGACCCGTTTCTTCTTTCTTACCATTCGATTGGCATTGTCCCCAAAACTGGTTTTCCACTGTTGTTAATGATATTGGCAAAGCATTACCATTATTAAATGTGAACATTGTGTCAAAAGCAGTTGAAACAGGTTATCGGCTAAATTTTGCAGCATAAATATGAAACGGTAGCTATGTTTTTAGAAAATCCCACATCACTAAATGAAGCAAAGAATGAAAAAATTCCGGCTAAATCAAATAATATAAAACCGATTATTCGTAGTATGACGTGGCGCTATCTTATCGCATTAGGTTTAGTTGCGGTGTTGTCTTGCATGGCATTTATTAGTTTGCAGGCGGTCATCTCTACCCAGGAAACAAGTGCAGCTACCATCAATTATAGCGGAAAACGACGTTATATGTCTCACCGCGCGGCTTTATATGCGGTTTTACTTGCAACGGCGAAAACTGAACAAGAGCGCCAATTTAATCGCAAGCAAATGCTCGAAGCAATTTCTATGATGGAAGAAGCCCATAATGGGTTAATGCATGGCAATGTTGATTTGGGGTTACCTGGAGGAGCATCACCAGCTATTTCAGCCATCTATTTTGAACAAGACCATCCGCTAGAACCATTAGTGCGTAGTTATATTGCGCGTGTTAAAAATTTAGCGCAGATGCCAACTGAAGAATTATCGCAAAATCACCCAGAAGTGCGTTGGATTACCGAAACGGCTACTGGCTTACTATTAGACCGTCTAGATGCCGTAGTCGCTGAATACCAAACTGAAAGTGAACAAAAAATAGAACGCTTGCAAATTTTAGAATCGACAGTTTTTGGCATTACGCTGCTCACTTTAGCAATGGAGGCAATATTTATTTTTAGACCAATGGTTTTGCGGGTTAATCACGAAAGAAATCAACTTTTACAATCAGAAGCATCAACACGAGCAATACTTAACAACAGCTATGACGCAATCGTTGTATTGAATCGTGATGGAAAAATATTGTCAGCAAATCAGGCGGCACTTAAAATGGCTAACAAGTCATTTGATAATATACTACTTGAAAACTTTACTATTTTCAAACTTTCAAATAATGAGTTTAAGCATTGGAAGCATTTTCCACTCGGCATTACCAGTGTTAAAAGAGAAACGGATTCGGCCGTCATAGATATTGCATTTACTGAGACCGTTATTGCTGACGAAAAAGTCTATATTGCGACTATGCGTGAAAGCACAGAACAATTACAGCGCTATGCGCGAGATTTGGAGAGTCGTAATCACGAATTAGATCAATTTGCTTATGTCGCCAGCCATGACTTAAAGGCGCCGCTTCGTGCAATAGTGAATTTATCTCAATGGATTTGCGAGGACAGCGTTGGCGATTTAAAGCCGGTTGTTCAGGATCATATTACGATGATGCAAGCTCGCGCAAAGCGACTTGAAGCATTAATTGATGGCTTACATAGTTATGCAACGGCGGCACGTCCGGAGGGCGAGCCCGTCGAAGTAGATACCGGACGATTAGTACATGAAATAATTGAAGAGCATCGTCAAGGCTCATTACCACAAGAACAGAAAAATTTTACTTTTACAGTCGATGATAATATGCCAATCGTCATTGCTGATAAAGTTCGTCTTTGGCAAGTTTTCACCAACTTAATTGCAAACGCCATTAAACATCACGATAAAACCGATGGAGCGATAGCGGTGCACGCAAAAATAATTGATGATAAATATGAATTCAGTATTTGTGATGATGGCCCAGGCATTGATCCATCCTATCATAATAAAATATTCACCATTTTTCAAACTTTAGCAGCAAAAGATGTCAAAGAGAGTCTCGGTCTCGGATTAGCATTAGTCCAAAAGATCGTAAGAGATGTCGGTGGAACCGTGACCGTGAATTCACGTGTTGGCGCTGGCTCAATTTTTAAATTCACATGGCCATGTCGCCAAGCTTCGATTGTATCAGGGGGGCACCATGCCAGAACGAATGCTTGATGTGTTATTAGTTGAAGATGATGAAATAGATATGCAAACAGTACGTAGGCATCTTGATGATCCTACGGTGCGTTTACATGTCGCTTTTGACGCTCAATCGGCCATTAATTATTTAAACAACCGTCATACGCTTCCATCGGATAGAAATAGGTGGTTAATATTAATGGATTTAAATTTGCCAGGAACAAGCGGCTTAGATTTGTTGAACTATATTCGTGAAACTCCGGATTTGACTCATATCCCAATCGTAATAATCACGACGTCTGCTGATCAACGTGACGTAAAACAAGCGTATGCTCAACATGTCAGTGGTTATTTTATAAAACCTTTAGAACCGATGTCATTTCGGCGTCGATTGCGAGCTATTACCACCTACTGGACTGAAAGTGAGATGATTGCATGAGCTACGACCACTTACACGTTATCATTATTGACGATGATGCTGTGGATCGTCAGGCGATAAAACGCATTTTTCAAAAAAGCCGACCGCATTGGCAATTGACGTCTTGTGTCGATAAAGCCAGTGGCCTTGAAGCAATTAATGCTGGGCCATGTGATTTAGTATTATTAGACTACATATTACCCGGATCTACTGGGTTGGATGTTTTGCATAGCTTGGCAGAGATGAAAAAATCTTTACCGGTGGTGGCTTTATCTGGACATGCTGATCAATCTACAGCAATAGACATGCTGAGAATAGGAGCCGCAGATTACCTAATAAAAGAAGGACTAACAGCGGAGCGCTTAACAACAACAATTGAAACCGTTGTTGCAGCAGATCGTACTGCCTATGCAGCTCGCCAGCAGGCTATTTTATTGGAGTCGCTTGCACGTAGCACGGGTGGCGTTGTCGGCACAGAGTTTATGCACCAATTAACCCAACAATTGGCAAAAGCACTGCACATTGATCATGTTATGATCGTGGAAATTGATGAGCAACACGCAAATGGATTAGCCTTTTGGTCTGAAAACGGATTTCTCTATCCGCGCCAATTTGATCGCCAACATCCATTACTATTGGATCTGATAACATCAGGGAAACAATTATTCTCTAAAAACATTAGCATTACTTTTTTAGAAGGTCACGGTTCTATAACGGGTTCATGTTATGCCGTTCCTGTACAAGATAAATATGGTCAAACAATGGGTGCGCTCCTTTTGATAGATAATAAAATAAATTTGGATAAAACACAGCGCGATGTTATCGCATTATGTGTTGATCGCATTGGCGCAGAAATTGCTCGTACCCAAGCAGAACAAGCGCTGGCAGAACAGTTGCGCGTTGAACAATCATTATCGCGTTGTGCATGCACGTTGCTGGCAGACATAGACCCTGAAAAAACCTTAGATAGTGCCTTGCAACACCTCTTGGATACAACTAAAGGTGATGTGCTGTCCGTAAGTATTTCACAAGTTATGAGCAGAGGTACTTTTCAAGGTACATGCATTAACCGAGTTCAACGCCCTGGAAGCAAAAAGAGTCAAGATGATTCACAAGAGTATTTTCAGGAATGTTTTGATAGATGGTGGGGGGAATTAAGAAACGATCGTATTATTGCCAGTCCAGTTTCGCTGCTGCCGGGTGATGAAGCATCTATTTTATGTACTGTTGGGATTTGTTCGGTTTTGGCCGTGCCTATTCGCTTAAATAAGGAAACAAAAGGTTATCTACGAATTGATCAGTACAGTGATCATCGTTGGTTACGTGAAGAAGTTGCCATGTTACGAAGTGGGGCAGCTCTGTTAGCCGCTTTTTTAGAACGGCGCGGTGCGTTTCAAATGCAAACGGCGGTGGCCTAATTTATTGATAAATAATTGTATTTTTAAATGGAGATAATTAATTTAAAATAGGAACGGGCGGCGATAATGGGCCACCCGTTCCTGTAACAATTGGCTTAAATTAAAAAGCGATTTGGGTGTATGCCCAGAACTTGGTGACTTCTTCTACGGATGCCCCACCAATGGTGTTTGTTTCATCACCATCAAAGAATGCGACCTTTGCTCCTAGAAGTAGTCCTTTAAATTGTGGAACTTTATATTCGATTACGGCATCAAGTTCATTGCCATAGTGGTCCGATATACTTTCCCCTGAAAATGAATGGCCAACGGCCATTAGCTTTAATTCTTTAGCCATGGGAGGTACATAGGAAATTGTAATATACGTATCTTCTAAACCACCATTTGGTGTCGCAAGAAACAAATCGGCCCACCCATTAAATGCATGACCAGTAGCAAGCGGGGTGGTGAACTTTTTGGTTGCCCCATCGCCTTCTAAAACTTCGTATGCAACTTTGATCATAAAGCCGCCAAAGCCTAGCCCGGCCTCAATTTGATAATAACTGGCATCGTAGCTATTTGGGTTACCGCCATAATCAGATTGGCTCGCATATTCTACCCCATATAAAACTGATAATTTATCGGTAGCTTTTATTGCGCCTTGCAGTCTTCCACCAACTGTCGAGCTACTTTGTGCGTTAGGGGCGTCATAATCGAGAAATAATCCGTATAATTGTAATTGCCCAATGTCTTTGATAGTCGCAGTTACTGACCCGATATGTGTTTCCATATCGAGACGACCACCAGTAGCATCTTGAGGGACAATTCTATTTACGCGATTTACGTAATTGTATCCAATAGCGACACTGTTGCCATCAGCGCTGTAAGGTGTGGTTGAAAAAAATGCTCCATCAAAATTTTGGTGGTCCTGACGCCATCCAACATTTCCAACAAGTCGTTGATTTCCAAGTAATATTTCTTTCCGGCCAAAACCGAAAACGCTTTTCCATTTATCTTCTGGGCACGAATATTGCCCAAAGGCTTGATTCATTTCTACGGTAGGGGTGTCTAGGACGGTCGGGTAAATTGTGTTACCATTTGTCGCACTGCGGTAGTTGTCTTCCCCTACTCCAAATATTCCTTCGAATTCAATTAATCCAGACAGTCCTTTAAAAGATTTTGTTTGGTATCCTGCGGTTGTGCGAATAGTTGATGCATTTGCTTGCTTGGTAAAAGTAGCCTGATCTACATACTCATATCGATAGCGAGCCGATACAGATGCTTTACCGCCAACAAGGGCATCGTGTAATTCACTCAAGAGAGTGGGCGCTGGGGCTGGTGCAGGTTTATCTTCTGCAAACGCAGGTAGGGGAAGAATAGCGTATCCTAATATAGGAACGATTATTCGTTTAATTTGTGGAATAGACATAGTTGTCCTTAGAAACGTGCCTCATGTCATCCACTGGCCACACACCAATGAGGAGACAGCACAAAATGGTGATAAGATAGAGCTTATGCTGAAGTTACTAGACTTTGTGAATCTGATGCCTTTTTAATCTTTTCTTTATTTGAGATGTTATTTTCTGTGACGGGATTTTTTTCTTTAGCGTCGGCCTTATATGTAACGGGTCCTGCAGTTTTTCCCACACTTTTTCCAGCTTCAGCTCCTGATGACCGAGAGAATAGAAATCTAATGCATTCATTTCGATAATAAGCAAATTTTTCGCTTTCAAAAACGGCCATGCGATCACGTGGTCGTGGAAAATCGATTTCTAATATCTTACCAATGGTCGCATTTGGGCCATTGTTCATCATAACTACTTTATCGGCCATGTAGATGGCTTCATCGACGCTATGGGTGACCATGAATACGGATAAATGTTCTTCAAAATGTAAGCGCAGTGATTCATCTTGTAATTGGCTGCGGGTTAATTCGTCAAGCGCGCCAAAAGGTTCATCAAATAGCATTAATTCGGGGCCCATTGCTAACGCACGGGCTAATCCCGTTCTTTGCCGTTGACCACCACTTATTTCGTGCGGGTATTTATGGATATGATCTTTTAAGCCAACTACGCGGAGCCAATGTTCAGCTCGTTCGGTTCGTTCGGCCTTGCTTTGTTTTTTGAAAACGGAATTGACCGCCAACATGACATTGCCTAATACGGTTCGCCAAGGCAATAAACTGTGGTTTTGGAATACCACAGCTCGTTCCGGCCCTGGTTTAGCAATTTCAACTTCTTTAAAACAGACAGAACCGCCAGTCGGCAAATCGAGGCCAGCAATCATATTTAATAAAGTTGATTTACCACATCCAGAATGGCCAATAATCGTAACAAATTCGCCTTTATTGACGGTTAGATTGATATTAGACAGGACTTCAATACGCCCTTTGGTTGGATGGTTAAAATACTTTGAGGTGTTGATTATTTCTAAAAACTTCATCAGTGGTTCTCGGTTAGTTTCGTAAGTTAAATGGGTAATTTTATGCAAATGGCTAAACGTTAGCGGACTGTCATTAGGGCACCGGGTGACACGATTCGTTGCAATGCGATCATTATCCGATCGAGAATAAAGCCAATAAATCCAATGGTGATAACGGCGACCATAATAAGCGCTAATGTATCATCGCTTGAAGATTGATACATGTCCCAGATAAATTTACCTAATCCTGGATTCTGTGATAACATTTCTGCGGCAATTAAAACCATCCAGCCCACTCCAATGGATAAGCGCATGCCATTAAATATTTGTGGCAGTGCAGCAGGTAATACGACTTTCCAGATAGTGCCAAACCAGCCAAGATTTAATACTTTAGCAACGTTTAAGTAATCTTTTTCGACTTGTGCCACGCCATTGGCTGTATTAATTAATGTGGCCCATAAACTGCATAAGGTTACTACGATAGCGGCGACCACATAACTCTTGGCCCAAAAACTATTAGCGGGAACGTTGGTCATGGTTGCACCAACAATAATCGCTACGATTGGCAACCAGGCGAGCGGAGAAACGGGACGAAATACTTGTATAAATGGATTTATCATCTCAAACGCTGCACTACTTGCACCGCAGAGAATTCCGAGCGGGATTGCTATTATTGAAGCGATTAGAAACCCAGTAAAAACTGTTTTAAGTGAAATCCAAATTTGATCCACGTAAGTAGGAGCTGCCGTATATGGCATGAGTTCACTTATTTCAGCTTCGGTCATTTCTGGATAGTCTTTTTTTGCCTGGTTAAAATCACTTAAATAAGCAGCATAGTTTTTTTGTGCGTCTTGGTATTCATTGTAGATTTGACCCGCTGCGGCGGATACTTGAACAGGTCCCGGTAATTGCTGGCCGTTAATATGGACTAATTTTGCAATGACATGCCAGGAGAACAAAAAGGCTACCACCGCGATGAGTGGGAGGCCAATCATACGAATAAAGCGTTTTATTTCGTAATTTACATCTTGACCACATATTATTTTGATTGGTGGTATGAACCACGTTAAGCCCAAAACATTGAGGGTCATTATTAATCGATTGAGCATAGCGCCGCGCCTTAAGAGAGATCTGTGAGTTAATGAATAAATTGGTCTCTAATAATATATAATATTGATCAAAGACCAATTCTGTTAGGTGTCTTGTTTATTTCCTGCCAATTGGAAACGAGGCTATGTAGGCATTTGGCTTTTTGGAATCAAATGGGATTTTGTCGATGAAATCACTGGCAGAGTAGCTGGGTAAGTCATCCGTCGGTAATTCAGAGTCAGGCAATAAATTTTCTTCGATGAGTTTTTTAAAGGCAATGCGATAAATATCTGGGCGATAAATACTGTCAGCTGTTTTATGGTACCACTCATCTGGTTTATTTTCAGGAATCTGCCCCCAACGACGCATTTGCGTCAGGTACCAAACACAATGTGCTTTAAGTGGATACGTGGCATTGTAACGGTAAAAAACATTGAAGTCAGGTAATTCGCGTTTGTCTCCTTGTTGGAACTCAAAAGTGCCGAGCATACTGGCACCAAGCACTTCAGGGTTTGCACCAATGTAATCTTTATTAGCAAGCATTTCGACCGCTTTAATGCGATTTGCGCGACTTTCATCGAGCCAATAGCCGGCACGAATAAGTGCTTTAGTAATTCCAATTACCGTATTTGGATTTTTTTCTGCAAATGCCTTAGTCATGCCGAATACTTTTTCAGGATTATTTTTCCAGATGTAAGCATCGGTAAACACGGGAACGCCAACTTTTTCTTTGACGGCTTGTTGATTCCATGGTTCACCAACACAGTAGCCATCAATGGTATTTTGCGTAAGTGTTTGCACCATTTGTGGTGGTGGTGTGACTGATAATAAAACGTCAGCGTCAGTAGTTCCGACGGGATCATTAAAGCCGTTATAGAATCCGGGCGTTACACCCCCAGCAGCCAACCAATAGCGCAGTTCATAATTGTGACAGGATACCGGGAATACCATAGCAAAACGAAGTGGATTGCCGGCACCAGCGCGCTCTTTGGCAATTGGTAATAATGATTCAGCGCTTATGGGGTGTGCATGACCTGGTTCTTTTAACCGCGGGTCGCGTTCTTGCATTTGTGCCCACAAGGCATTCGACACCGTGGCGGCATTACCATTTAAATCCATACTGAGTGGTGTAATCATATCGGCCTGTCCTAAATAGCCGATGGTAGCGCCAATTGGTTGTCCGCACAGCATGTGTGCGCCATCTAATGTTCCTGAAATAGTATTTTCTAATAATACTTTCCAATTCGCTTGAACTTCAATGCTGACACTGAGTCCTTCATCAGCAAAGTAGCCAAGTTCTCTGGCAGCCACGATTGGCACACAATCTGTTAGTTTAATAATACCAAATTTTAAAACGGGCTTTTCTATTTTGTTTGCTTTAATTTTTCCGAGATTGGGGCGTGGACTGGCTGTTTTGTAAGGGGTAAATGTAATTTCTTCTGCATTTACTGATTGAGTAGGCGCAGTGCTGAGAGAGGCTGTGCACAGAGCGGTTACGAGTAGTGAAATACGAGGCTTGAAGGACATGAAGGTCTCCGAAGTGAGGACTAGGAATAAAGATGTGATTGTAGATGTGATTGTAGATGTGATTGTCAGTAAAGGACTGCAGCACTGTCACTGCTGACAAACCTACTAGTTTTAGTCGTGCCAATTTAGGGACTTGAAAATTGTATTGCCAGCAAACAGTACGTAGTATCGTTTGTAAACAGCATTAGATTGGATGGTAAAAACGGCTCTTTTCGAATAGTAAATAAACTTGTTGGTTAGGCGGTTAATATAAAATTAAAACTAACCGCTGCACAATGTTACAAAATAAAACAATTATTTTATTTTCGACGATGTAACATTTTAAAACTTTGTTGCATTTTATTACTGTGAAGAGCTACACGGTTTTACAAATGGCCTTTTGGCCTATAGAACGATTATGATCTGAAACGAATAGTTGGTGTATGCTCAATTGTTAGACGAACAGCGAGTTATTGAAAGTTATTGAGAATAAGAACCAATTTATTGCAGCGCTTTAATGACTAAAGGAGCGGCGTTTTGCGCAGAACCTGTAATAGTAATTTCTTTGAGCCCTGTTGCGTGCCCGAGACGGGCACGGACCAACCAACGACCGGATACCCGCTGAGCAAAACAACCAAGTGGTAGCGAGCAGCCGCCATCCAATGCCGCCAACACCGATCTTTCAATAGTTACCGCAGTGGCCGTTTCATGATGATGCAAACAATTTAACAGAGTTTGGGTTCGATAATCATCTGAACGACAATCAACAGTAACAGCACCTTGGGCGGGAGCAGGCGTACATTCATTCCATGGATTCAGGGGTGCTGGATTTGCAAGTCGTAGTAAACCAAGCCGTTTCAGTCCTGCATAAGCCATTAATGTTGCAGCGACTTCGCCTTCCCTAACTTTGCGTAATCTCGTTTCCACATTTCCACGAATAGAAGTAAAGGTGAGATCAGGCCGTAATTTTTGTAATTGTGCTTGGCGGCGCAGACTCGAAGTACCAATAACAGCATTGATCGGTAAATCAGCAATGCTTGCTGCACCAACTAAAACATCGCGCGGATCGGCACGTTGCAAAATTGCAGCGACCGTTAAGCCGTCGGGTTCAGAAGTTGGTAAATCTTTTAAGCTGTGGACGCCCACATCAGCGCGCCCATCCACAACTGCCTGTTGGACTTCTTTTACAAACACGCCGACATTACCCATTTTATATAGCGGGGTGGCATGATCACCGTCACCAGAGGAATTAACAATAATTAATTCAATGGCTAATCCTGGATGCTGCGCACGTAAAGTTTTTGCAACATGATGCGCTTGCCACAATGCTAAATTACTGCCGCGGGTTGCGAGCCGCAGCGTAGGCAAGCGCAGAGAAATGACCGATGAAAGACGAGGACGAGGTAAGGAGAAACTAAAAACAGTCACTTAACGGCTCCAAAACGATATAACGTATAATTAATTTCTTTTAGGGCATCACCAATTAATAAGATGGCTTGTTCCCGAGTTGAAT
>JAHEDF010000497.1 GCA_024641365.1 Planctomycetota bacterium
CGGTGACGGCAGAAAAATGCTGTGAACGCCCCCATCCGCCAACACATAATAAAATACGGCAAGCCTGTTGTTGTTTGATATGCTGTAAGCGCGTGATTATGTGAGCCGGAATACTGTCTTCTTCAACGCGGCCGTCTGCCGTCGGCTCAATACCAAAGTAAATAATATCGGTGATGCCACGACAGTGCTCATCGGTAACTTGTGCGATGCGATAGGACGGCAGATAAGCTACTAATAGTGGTTTTTGTTCTTCAGCGCTCCACACCATGACTGAGAGCGACATAACACTCACCATCACTGCAAATTTAACGGGTACAGTAATGCCTTTAGATAATAAAAAATAACTGCTCATAAGCAGCGCCTTTTATTCGGGTTTAATGTCCGCCAACAGTTCTCGTGCATAATGCGCATGTAAAACAGTCCCCATGCCAAGCGGATAATGTACAAGGCGTTCTTCATAAGTGCTTTTCATGCGGTCATCAAAATAATTTTGGGATAATACAAAACCAAGAATGAGCGGCTTTTCTTCCGTGACTGGCATAAAGACTGGCCCACCGCTATCACCGGCAAAAGTGGTAAAATCGGCTAAAAATGTTGGATTGGATGCCACCGGTAATTCGGGTGGACTTGCCCAAATACCCTGGCGTGCAACCGGAAATCCGGCACTATTTGCTTCAAAGCGTTGTGGATAGGTTAAAATAAATAACGAACTACAAATATGAATTTTATTATCTTTTAAATCTTGTTGTTTCGCTAAACAATCAGCTGAAAGCGGGGTAACGGCTATCGGAAGGGTTTGGGTTAATCGAATAATTGCCAAATCATGCTTCGGATGTTTTATCCATATTGGTTTATCATCCTTACGAATAATAACCGGAACATCTAAGCGTTCATAAGCATCATCGCTGATTTTTTTACGTAGCACCAATAAGGCTTTGTCCCCGTCGGCTTTCTCCAACACATGGGCTGCCGTGACTAAATAAAGTGCGGCATCATCTGCTGACCGTTTAAATAAAATACAGGTGCCGGTCGATTCTTTATTAAATAATTTAAATGTTGCCTGCATGACTTGCGTCGCATAATCGCTCGCCTCACTTGGTAATGAGACCACCGAAATAATTACAGCAATACAAATACGACTCCACAGCATACACATATAATCTCCTAGATGAGACTGTGGAGACGGTATCTGATTACGATGCTGTCTCGTTATTTGCTGTCTCATTATTTTGACTGTCTTCTTTATAACGGAAGACAAACCAGAATATGACAAGAACAACACTGGCAAAAATCGCCAGTGGGACCCAGAAGTGTGCCCAATATGATAATGATTCAACTGAGGCTGGGTTAACCCCTGCTCCTTTATCGTCAACAAAAGCCATCTTCGCAATTTCGTTCGCAGCCAGCGCACCGACAAAAAGACCAAGGCCTTGGGTGAAAAAGATATTCATTGCTTGTGCTTGGCCACGGATTTGTGGCGATGTTACTTTATCCACATAGACCTGACCGGTCACGAAGAAGAAATCATAACTAATTCCATGCAGCAATACGCCACCGACAAAAATGAGGAAACCAAGATCAAAGAATGGCATTGCAAAATTACCAATGACCATGCCTGGATAATTCGGGTCGACTGAGCCATCAGGCAACAAGGTTGGCGGTACTGCACCCTCTGCTGCTGCCCAGGTGAAAAGTAAATAACGAACGATCCACGCCAAAATACCAAGTGCGATCATACGTTTAATGCCAAGCCGACGAATAAATAACGGCATAAGGAACAGCATGCCTGCTTCGAGCCAGGTACCAATATTACCCCACACCGAGGCATGGGTTAAGCCTAATGCGCCGACTAAATTTCCTAAATAGACATAATAGGCAGCGAGCGGAATACAGATCAGGAATGCACAAATAATGTAAGCAGCAAATGCTGGGTTACGCCACTCTCTCCAGGCATCGACAAATAATAGTTCCCGCCATTCAAATGGTTGTCCTTTTTTAGGTGCAGGTGTTTTGGGTAAGGTAAAGCAATAAACGCCAACCGTAATTGCCGCGAGCGCTGCTAATTGAAATTGAATCGGTAATTCACCGGCTTCGACTAATTTTCCATCAATGTTCGCGGTGAAACCGAAACCAAGTACTAATCCAGCCGCAATCCACCCAAACGTACCCCATAAACGTACCAACGGAAATTGTTCTGTTCCTTTTGGTAAATGCCGAAAAGCGAGCGCCGCTGTCAGTCCCAATGTCGGCATAAAACATAACATATGAAGAAAAATACCGAGATTAAACCAACTACTCTTGGCCATGGTAATACCCATGAGCGTCAGTGAATAATAAGCGACTTTTCCATCGTCACCATTGACGGCGACACCAGCCATATCACCAATAACTGGCAAAAACCACATGACGATGCCACCGGTAATGAAACTGAGGGCCAGCACGCGCTCGGCATTAAAAAAGCGATCCACACACAGGCCGAGAATAAACGGTGCAAAAATGGCACCCATTGGTCCTGCCGTGTACATCCAGAACGCATCATTGGCCATTTCATGCGCAATCATGTAACGGAAGCCCGTTAGATACCACGAACCCCAAATGAAAAATTGGAGGAAAAATAACACAGATAAACGAAACATAATTTTCGGTGCGGGTTCCATAAAACCTCAGTTTATTTATTCAGGAGAAAAGTTGTTTTGTTTTGTAGGTCAACGGTGCTCAGTAATTGACTATGAGCATGTTTCATAACGCGATAACTTGACCAGACTTGATCGATTGTTCTGCCGCTAATACAATTGCCATACTGTTGCGCGCCGCTGCCCAATGATCGGTCAGATCGATATTGTTTTGTATCGCATCTAAAAAGTATTGCTGCTCGCGTTTGCATAAGCCGTCGTGATCGGGCTCGTCTTGTAGGTTCACCATGCGATCTGGGATCACAAATTCATTATCGCCGTTGAGTGCTGCGTGATGTACTCGCAGTGCACTGGTTGCGGTATGCGCACCGACATCGTCGCTGGTGGTATTTTCAATTTTGTCGCCTGCCTCAATAGTCACAGAGCCTTTAGGACCAACCACATCTTTCACAAAAAACGCCGCCGTGCTCATCATCGGGCCCCATCCGGCTTCATACCAACCAACTGAACCGTCAGCGAAATAGACCTGTAATTGGCCATAATTATACATGCCCGCTGGTAACTCATCCGTCAGACGTGCACCTATTGCCGAAACGCGAAGCGGTTTTGCCCCA
>JAHEDF010000498.1 GCA_024641365.1 Planctomycetota bacterium
TGTTGGTTTATTTGCAATCGGTGGATATGGGCGTGGAGAACTCAATCCCTATTCCGATATTGACTTACTTGTACTCTGCGATTTGCCCAAGATTCCAAGTTGGTTAACCGCCGCAAATGCAGAACTGCAGGCCAGTTTGTGGGATGTAAAGTATACCGTTGGTGCGAGTATGCGAGGTTTGTCCGAGTTGATGTCAATAATTGACGAAGATTTTGTCACGGCTACCGCGGTCCTAGAACAACGTCCCATCAATGCCTCTGCAGCTTTATGTGAAGGTTTACAAAATGGATTAGAAAGATTTCGCAAGCGTCGTTCTGTTTCATTTCTGAAATATAAATTGGATGAGCTGGCAAAAAGACGTGAACAAGCTGGTGTCAGTTTGTTTGTTATGGAGCCAAACCTCAAAACCAATCCTGGTTGTTTACGTGATGTTCAGCTGCTGCGTAATATTGCCTTCATCACATCTGGCAGTCGAAATTTGTTACATTTGTCCGACCTCGAAGTTATTACGCGGCAAGATTTGATGGATGTGACGGCTGCAAATGATCAATTGTTGCGCATTCGTACACTGTTGCATTTTAAACATAAACGAAAACAGGATATATTTCAGCTGCCTGATCAATTAGTGGTAGCAAAGTTATTAGGTTATCAGGCCGTAAGCCAGCTACGTGCTGTTGAATATTTCATGCGGCATCATTATGCTTTATTATTACATGTACATCAAACTGTTGAATTAACCATTAGCCGATTGCGTGCGAAGGGCTTTTTGGGCAAATGGACGTTGCTTATTAAGACGCGTAAAACAATCGATTCTAATTTTTCTGCTGTCCAAGGACAGGTCTACATTGCTAACCCTAAATTTTGGGCGGAAGACGATGTGCCGCTGAAATTATTTAAAATGTGTCGCGTAGCACAGCAACGCGATTTACATTTAAGTTTGGAATTGCAGCGTGTTATCCGATCAAACCTTGATCTTATCAATGATGAGGCGCGAACAAATAAAGAGATAGCGCGTATTTTTTTGGAAATAATTGGCGATTTAGGCCGCACGCAAACTATTTTAGAGGAAATGCATAATTGCGGATTATTAGGCGCTTATATGCCAGAATTTGGCAATTTAACCTGTCACATGCAATTTGATAGTTATCACCAATTTACTGTTGATCAGCATACATTGTTTGCCATGGGAAATCTTGACGGTGTAGCGACGGGCCGCTTGCGTGGACTGCCAGGAATGCCTGACATGTTGCGAAATGTAAAACGAAAAGATTTACTAGGCCTGGGGTTATTAATGCATGATGCTGGTAAATATATGGGGCGGGGACATGTGGCGCGTGGCGCGATGATGGTCTCACACCTAGCAGAGAGAATGGGACTCAATCAAGACGAAGAAGATCTTGTATATTGGTTAGTTGATCGCCATGTCTCATTATCTGATGCCAGTCGCATGCGCGATTTCCATGAGCCGGAGTTTTTAAAATCTTTTTCGGCAAAAATGGAAAACTGTGAACAATTAGATTTATTATATTGTTTGACTTATGCTGATGCTAAGGCTGTAGGAGAGGGGGTTTTAACAGGGTGGCAAGAATCAATTTTGCAGGAATTACACGCTACGGTTTCTGATCAATTACGGCAAAATGCGACAGGGGTAAAGGAAAGTCGCTATCAACGTTTGGTTCGCGATTTACAAAAATTAGGTATCTCTGAAGAACAGGCGCAGGAATTCATCCGAGGCTTAGGACAAAATTACTTGCATCAAGTTCCAAAAGGTGAAGTTGAACGACACTATCTTGTTTATAACGAGGCATTAGAAAAAGGCATTGGATTGTCGCATGTTTTCAAAGGAAATTATATTTATATAGCGGCAGCCATTCCTGATCGCAAAGGCTTATATGCAGATTTAACTGCGACGTTAACTGGCCATGGTTTTGATATACTAGATGCGCGATCATGGATTTCTAATTCTGGAATGGTCATCTACAGTTTTAGAACGTCTTCTATTTTTCCATCTCGATTTAAAGAAGACAGTGGTTGGATAAAATTGCGTAAAGATTTACAGCTGGTTGCGAAGGCCACTTTGGATGTCGATAAATTATTGGATAAAAGAAGAAAATCCTTTGCGCCAACCAAAAATACCACTGGCGTTTTTGACGACCCGGCAGTTAAGGTCGAGCAACGCACCAGTGCGACTCACACAATCGTTGATGTGCATGTTGAAGATGATGTGGGATTAACCAGTCGTTTAAGCAGGGCTATTACAGAGTATGGCTGCGATATCGGCTATACGTCAATTAATTTGATGGGTGATGTAGCGGTTGCTGTGTTTTATGTTACAAAAGACGGGAAAAAAATATCTCAGGAAGAGACAGAGCCTTTTCGTCAGTATTTAATTAATGCACTGGGATTGAAATTTGCGTAACATTTATAATGAACTCATCCCAAAAATGCCTGACGTCGTTCACCTTGGTCTTGGTCGCCTCACCTGCATTACTACAAGCTGAAAATAGCTCTGCGATTCCTTCGCCTTTGTCGCCTTTGTCGCCTTTGTCGCTTTTGCCGCTTTGGTGGATCGCCCAATCCACAGCGGCGAACTCGCAGGGAATTTTAGGGTTAGTTCAACGCTATTTGAATAATTTAGCGGCCACCATGGTGACGAGCCTGGACATCGAGTAAGCGTGCTAGTTGAAGGTCTTTTTCAGTAACACGATCACCAGCATCATGTGTGCATAATTTAACACTCACTCGATTATAAACATTTGTCCATTCAGGATGGTGATTTGCCGCATCGATTGCTGGTGCGGCATCGTGCATAAATTGAATGGCAACTTTAAAATCAGCAAAACGCCAAGCGTGCACTAAACCATTTTCATCGCCGCTCCAGCCCGGTAATTCAGTCAGTGCTTTAGCAATGGCCTCTCCGGACAATGCCTCAGACATGGGTTGGATCTTTTACGGCATCTTTTAAGCGTCCACGAACTTGTTCGGGTATTTCTTCATCGCTGCATAAATAGTCGATGAGCGTCGAGGCACTGCCATCAAATAAATCTTGGCGTAGATGACGCAGCATACCAAATTTATAAGAGCGCTCATCAATTAATGGCGTGAATAAATGGCTGCGTCCTTGCGGTGTCTGGCTTAAAAAATTTCGCCGGACTAAATTACGCATAACGGTAAGTATGGTGGTATACGCAAGCGGACGTTCGCTGGTACCCGCGTTGATGTACTCTTGAACCGCATGGACCGTC
>JAHEDF010000499.1 GCA_024641365.1 Planctomycetota bacterium
GGTAGCGGTTGGCAAGTTGCGCACCCGCCATTACGTGAATGGGATTGTCGTATTGAAGGCATGCCTGAAGTAAAACTCATGCATCATTTACTTGATGAAATTGGTAAACGCACCGCAAATTCTGCATCATTAGCTATTCCGTTGTCTGCGTCGCTTCCAGATGCGAGCCATCGTTGTCAAAGTAATAGTGCCAACGAATTACGCATTCCTATTGGTCGCAGCGGCGCAGACAGCACGCAATCATTAGTGCTCGGACATGGAACAGCGCAACATGTGTTAATCGGTGGCCGCACGGGTTCGGGTAAATCAACCTTATTACATGCCATTATCTGCGCAGGCGCATGGTATTTTGCACCGGATCAACTCGAATTTTACCTCATCGACTTTAAGAAAGGTGTCGAATTTAAAGTGTACGGTTCGACTAAATTACCACATGCGCGTGTCGTAGCGGTAGAAAGTGACCGTGAATTTGGCCTCAGTGTTTTACGTGCGCTTGATAAAGAATTAGATGATCGTGGTAAGCGTTTCCGTGCGGTAGGCGCACAAGACTTGGCGACGTATCGTGAAACCAAACCAGACGAACGCATGCCACGTACGCTGCTTATCATAGATGAATTCCAGGAATTATTTGTCGAGGATGATGCCATCGCGCATGGCGCTGCGATGTTGTTGGATCGTTTCGTTCGCCAAGGTCGTGCCTTTGGCATTCATGTCATTTTAGGATCACAAAGCCTTGGTGGATCCAGTGCGCTTGCTCGCAGTACAATAGGCCAAATCGGTGTGCGCATTGCGTTACAATGTAGTGAGGTTGATTCGCAACTTATTCTGTCCGATGCCAATCTAGTTGGACAATTATTAGAGCGGCCAGGTGAAGCAATTTACAATGATCGTTCGGGACAAAAAGAAGGAAATTCACCATTCCAAGTATTCTGGTTGGATGATAACGAACAACGTAAGTTGTTAACTGATTTGCCACGTGATCCGCAATTAATTCCACGTGTCTTTGAAGGTAGCGCGCCAGCTCATTTAAGTGATAATCATGAGTTGCATGAACTTATCGCATCATCGACTACCATTGATCAACCGAAATTATGGCTTGGTGAACCAAATACGTTGGGTGGTCCATGCTACGTAACTTTTGGAGCCGGAGCCTCAGGTAATTTAGCTGTCATTGGTCACCACCGCGAAGCGAGCATAAGTATGGCGATTGCAGCAATTTGCGCGCTGGCCGCCAGTAAAGATCCGCAATCTGTACGTATGCGCATTATTGACGGTGAGGGGACTGATGATCGTACCAGTGGCGTTTTACATCAATTAGCTAAACAATTACCGCATGATATTGCCTTTATTAATCCAGGTGATGCCGCTGAGCAGATTACAACATTAAGTAATGAGTGCGCTGGTGGCGCGCGCGCAGAAATACCAACAATATTATTTGTATTAGGATTACAGCGTGTGCGCGATATTCGCATGTCCGATGATTTTGCCTATAGCGGCAAACGTGGTCCCGGTGAGGAATTTGCTGATTTACTGGCCAATGGACCAGATGCAGGAATTAATACCTGGATTTGGTGCGATAGTGTCGGTAATTTAAGCCGCGTATTAAATCGTTCAGCGCAACGTCACTTGGGTCAACGTGTCGCATTCCAAATGTCAGCAGGGGATTCCAGTGATCTTATTGACGACGGAGCCGCCAGTCATTTAGGGCTTTACCACGCGCTGCTCGTCGATCTATCCGGCGGCAGCCGCATGAAGTTTAGACCATACTCACTGCCAAATAGCGGTGATATGGACGACATTATATTAGCTATTAATAACAAGTGGAAACGATTGGTCTAATACATCTAAGCCATCATATCTTATGATACGTTGTTTAACTCTTTATTGAACAATACTCCATAAAATAGTGAGAAAGTGTAAGGTTAAATTATGCTTAGTAATTTAATCTTACAGATCCATTAATACCAAAATTCACTTTTAATACCTACTCATAAAACCTCACAGCGAAATGAATTTAGAGCAGGAGACAATTGGTAGACTAAAAGTATCGCTGAGGATATGGACCAAAATAAAAGTCACATAAATTAATTGGTACCATCGTGTACGTGTCGTTCACGATAGCAAACCACACCTTGTCTTATTCAGACGGGACACCTACTTTATGAGAACCTTCCTTTTACTCGCCTGTTTCCTGGCTTTTATTGCAGCCGCTGAACCAGGTCGTGCTACGCCCGCTGCAGCCGCTACTTCCGGTACTTATAAAATGCTGTGGACCGGCGAATTTGAAGGTAATAAAACAGAAATCATCATTGGTTCAGCAGTGGGCAACCGCAACCTTGCATTGGTTATCACTAAAGACAGTGAAGATAATCTACTTGCGACGTATCCAGCCGTAGCTTTTCTTGATGCAGAAAAAACGCTGCATGTTGATGGTCGTGGCGCACCATTAAAAGATGATTCAGAAAACGGTTATTCCCCAGACAGTTTTGCGATTAGCACAGATGGTAAGGTGAAACTTATGGATGATGGTGAAAATAGTTCAGAAGCTAAACTGACCAGTTCTCCACAAGTAGAGGCAACCCCATAATGATGGATCTGAATGAAATAAATTAATTGATAACTGCACTCTATAAAAATATTTCAGCAATCACTTAAAACCGGTTAGTCCTAATAAAGACTAACCGGTTTTTGTTTTACAAATAAAGTAAAGTTTTCTGCATTAGCAAAAAGATTACTTCAGCATCGGCTCTAACGTTGGCCACATGGCATCGATCCAAATTTGATAGCCCTTGCCATTTGGATGTAATAAATCTGGCATGATTTCTTTCGATAAATTGCCGTCTTCATCTAAGAATTTATTGGCAATGTCGAGGTAAATGATGTGTTCGCTGTCGCCGTAGTTTTTGATGATGTCGTTGATTTCGCCAACCTTTTTACGAACAGGATGGTCTTTAGTTGCGCCGCGCGGGAAAATACTGAGTAAAAGGATTTTTGATTTTGGTAATTTTTCACGAATGACATCAAGGATTTTCTTAACGCCGGCTGCGGCCCATGCCGGTTTTTCTTCTTTAACTTGACCAACATTGTTGGTGCCAATCATCAACACCACTACTTTGGGAGCGATGCCGTCCAATTCGCCATTGGTGATGCGCCATAATAAATCTTCGGTGCGTTCGGCGGTGATGCCAAAGTTTGCGGTATTGTAGGGTTTCCATTTCGCCCAGGTTTCAGGGCTTTCGTTGGG
>JAHEDF010000500.1 GCA_024641365.1 Planctomycetota bacterium
TGGCAGTGATTTACATTTCCTTGGGAGGCGACGCCCAGGTGATTGGAGCATGGGCGACGCTCATAATGCCTTATTAGAACGATTACAGGTCGCGTAACGTCAACTGTGCTCACACATCATATGTGAGCACTTTATTTAGTTGCCGTTGCCGTCATGCAGTTCGCTATCAACGACCATCGCACGATGCGAAGTGCGTTGCTCATCAAGTAAGCGATGCAATTCTAAAATTGCTAGCTCAACTAAATCATCGCGTCTGACAACAACTGCCGCTGGGCGTTTCGCACGTTCTAATATACGATCATCACCTAATGCAACGCGTTCTAATTTACCACCGAGCGCCTTCATCGCCTGAATGGTCTCAATATCTTCACCGTCAGGCATAATAACAGCATCAGGTAATTCTTTGAGCTGTGATGCGCGATTAGGCACCTGACCGATATCATTAAAAATAAATTCAGGATGCAGCGGTAAAGTGTCTTCCATAAACGCACATTGGACACCAGCTAATTCTTTGAGTGATTCTGCTTCTGGTAAGGTAACGCCACGGACTTCACGCACGCGACCAATAAAGGCGATGCGGCGACATCCTTTACGAATTAAGTGGCGAGCGGCTAAATAACCAGAACGGAAACTATTTGGAACAATAGATGACGCATTGCAGCGACTTGGGGCACAACCAATCACCAACATCGGCCGGCGTAAATCCGCTAATTGTTTTAAATGAGGTTCGTGAGTTAAACCAATACAAAGAATAACACGACCAGGGCGACGAATACGATCAACATCTGGACCATAGGGCGGATCTGATGGGGTGATGTGATAGCGTTCAATTTCAATACCATCAGCTGCACAACGTTCGTAGAGACGTTTTTCAATATGTCCGTACAAATCATCTTTCGGATGTTCAGACGTACTGCCAACTAATAAGGTTAATTTACGATTCGGTAACGAACGCACAAATAAACCAACACCACGGCGGGCGGTACATAAACCAGATTCCATTAAGCGGCTGACCACTTTAGAAATGGTGTTTGGACTTGCGGAGAACCGTTTCGCCAACGTACGCACCGATGGCAGACGCGTTGATGCTGGATAACTACCAGCCTCAATGTCTTGGCGCATGACGCGGTAAATTTCTTCCTGACTAGCTTTTTCTTTGGCCATTGGATTTTCCTAAGCGTGAATCACACCATACCGGTGACGTGTTGCGCTCGGGATGACACACTGGCAGAAGCACTTGTCAATTTCCAACATGAACTTGGGAAAAGAGTTCGTGTTCAGGCGGCTGATACTCTCCAAAAAAACGTTCATTTTGCGCACTAATGGCCTTTAAAGCCCACTTTGAGCTACTCGAACAGTCTATTTAGCGTGCATTCGATTGTGAGATAAACGCTATTCACGTGGTCATTTAATCACGTAAGCGTCTATTTTTATAAAACTATTGCCGTTACCTGACAAGAATACGCGTACCATTTAGACAATAAAACAGCCGCCTCTATGGGAGGCGGCTGCTTAATTTTGTTCGAAATTACGACTTAATTAGCGACGTGCTTTTCTACCGCGTTTGGATTTTTTTGCTGTCGCTGTCTTTGCTACTTTATCGGTCTTAGCACCGTGGGTAACGGCCAATTTTTTTGCCGCTGCAATTAACGCGTCGACTTTATTGGTTTTTTCCCAACTAAATTCTTTGCGACCAAAGTGTCCGTGGTAAGCGGTATGGCGATAAATTGGTTTGAGCAGGTCTAACGATTCGATGATGTATTTAGGACGTAGATCAAATACCGATTGCACTGCAGCCGATAATACTTCATCACCAACCGAGCCAGTACCAAACGTATCGACTTTTACCGATACCGGTTTTGCTACACCAATTGCATATGCCACTTGGACTTCTGCGCGGCGAGCCAATTTTGCAGCAACAAGATTCTTAGCGACCCAACGAGCTGCATAAGCGGCTGAACGGTCAACTTTACTGGGATCTTTGCCTGAAAATGCACCGCCACCGTGACGACCCATACCACCATAGGTATCAACAATAATTTTGCGGCCAGTCAAACCAGCATCACCATGCGGTCCACCAATTTCAAAACGGCCGGTTGGGTTAATATGGAAAATGGTTTTTTTATCGACTTTAACACGTGAATTTTTATTGATGACTTCGGTGCACATTTTAACCATGTCTTTGTGCAGTGTCGACATTTTCACTTCGGGTGTGTGCTGAGTCGATAACACAACGGTATGAATACGGACAGGCATATCACCGTCATACTCGACCGTTACTTGTGATTTCGCATCAGGGCGCAAATATTTACGCTTACCTGTTCTACGTAAGCGTGCATGTTCTTCTACTAAACGGTGACTTAAAAATATCGGTAATGGCATTAATTCGGTGGTTTCATCACACGCATAACCAAACATTAATCCTTGGTCGCCAGCGCCTTGTTCTTTATTTTTACTTTCATCAACACCCATCGCAATGTCAGGCGATTGACTGTGCAAAGCAACCAACACGCCGCAGCTATCTGCATCAAAACCAATACCTGGTTTATCATAACCAATTTCGCGAATTGTTTTGCGCACTACTTCAATAATTTCGACATAGCTCTTGGTGGTGACTTCACCAGCAACAACCACTTGTCCGGTTGTCACTAATGTTTCGCACGCAACACGACTTTTTGGGTCCTGCGCTAAAAAGGCATCTAAAATTGCATCGCTGATTTGGTCAGAGACCTTATCAGGATGGCCCATGGAAACGGATTCGGAGGTAAAGAGGCTGCGAGCCATAATAAGTCCTTATATCGGTCTATGATGATGGAACGATGGATAGGCAGGAGCGCGGAGTGTGGGCACTTAGCCCAGATGTAAAGTCCGGCTCAGCTGACAATTCCGATTGCACGAACAGCAATGAGCGTCCCAGCTGTAATCATCAGCGTTCCCAATATCTGATGCTTCATGCGAATGGCGACGATGACCGCTAAAACCAATGCCAAAATTGCTAACACTTGAATCAATGTGTGAGAAGAAATGTCATGCAAAAACTGAATGTGAGGCTCTAACGCTAACCAAACTCCAATTACAGCGCCTACGCCTGCGATGCTTTGCGTGGTTTTATCGCCACCCTGGGTAATAGCGATAATGCACGGTACTGCTAATAAGCCACCCAATACAGTAATAAGCGGAAGATCAGCCATGGGAGTTCTCCTCGCGAGCGATGGTGGTCTTCATCTACATTATTAC
>JAHEDF010000063.1 GCA_024641365.1 Planctomycetota bacterium
ATGCTGGTGGGTCGAGCACTGTTCAAGCTTCATTTTTAGGTGAAGTGAGAAAATGCTGAGCGGATCGCTCAAGCCTCGCATAATCCATAGGTATATTACGCTATTTATCTAGGGGTTCGCTATGACTGATTTTCTCAACCGAACCGTCTTTATTGCTACGGTCAGTTGGCAAATTGTGTGCCTGCTAACTGCTGCAGATAAAATCCCTGCTGCAGATAAAACAGCTGATGCCGCTACAGTGGTAAAAGTGGTCGTGGTTCCAGATGGCCAAGTTCCCCGTGATGGAACGTGTGTATTTCCCCTTGTCCCAGCTGGTGAGGCATGGGCGCTCATCGACGACGCTGGGCAGCATTATACGGTTGTCCGCTGTGGTGATTTTAAAGCTCGCGGACATCTCCCACCGCTATCTGGTGAAACGACTTTTACGGCTGCACCGATAACGCCTCCGCCAGCTGCTATTACTATTTCGCAAAAAGACGACCGCGTTCAATTTACTTATAACGACAAAGACATTGTTGCCTTCCAAGGTGGCGCTGGCGTGTTACCAACGAATTATGAAGAGAATTATCGCCGCGGTGGTTATCTGGCTCGATTAGCAACGCCATCAGGAATTATCGTGACTGATGATTATCCAGAAAAACACAAACATCATCACGGTATCTGGTTTGCATGGACCAGCGCCATGTTTGAAGGTCGTAAAACTGATTTTTGGAATATGGGAAAAGGTTTAGCTGGAATTCAAAATATCGATTATTCGCCAGCATGGGCAGCTGGCTCGTGGGCGGGAATTTCTTTTCGCAATCGATATGAAGATAAAACCAGTGGCAGTTCTATTAACGTTTTAGAGGAGCGAATCGATGTGGTTATTCGTTCTCCACTCGCAAACGACCCGGCTGTTATTATTGATCTGACTGTTACCCAGAACTGCTTAACAGACAAACCTCTTATATTACCCACCTATCATTACGGCGGTCTCGGTATGCGTGGTCATGGGCAATGGGATGGCGAAGGAAATGCTCTATTTCTCACCAGCACCGGCAAAGATCGCAAAGAAGGTAATTTCACGCGTGCGAATTGGACATTCATGGGTGGTCATGTTGATGGTAAACCAGCTGGCGTGGCTTTATTCTGTCATCCAGAAAATTTTCGCGCACCACAACCGGTACGCTTACATCCACATGAACCCTTTTTTTGTTTCGCACCGTCGCAATTAGGGGATTGGTCCATCACACCCGGTATTCCTTATGTGGCACGT
Source organism: Planctomycetota bacterium (assembly GCA_024641365.1). Next base: position 1,256 of record JAHEDF010000063.1, read on the forward strand.
TATCGTCTGATTGTAACGGACGGAACTCCTAACGCTGATGCTATAGAACAACGTTGGCAAACGTATGCACATCCCCCTCAAGCCACATGGAATGGCAAATTGGTGCGTTAAATTGCCACAAATTTTAATGAAAACCGAGACCTTTTTGTCAGGCTGCGACTATTACAGACTGTTTGTGTAGCACTATCAATCATTGTTTACTAATTATTTATATAATAATTATGGCAATGGTTTTGACGCTGGCGCAAAAGATGTTGGTTGGTCCTCAAATCAGTACCTGGGTACGCGTGGGTGCTGGTAGCTTAATTATTTGTGTAAATATTTTTTTTAATTGTCACCTTATTGCCGTCGATTCTTCTGAAAATCCTGAGTCTGACAAAAATAATAAACGTTTAAACGTGGTTTTTATTTTAGTTGATGACTTACGCCCAGCACTGGGTTGTTATAATGACGCCCAAGCTCGCTCTCGTGCCATCGATAGCCTTGCTGCGCGGGGCATGAATTTTAAACGCACCTATAGTCAGGTGTCCTATAGCACCACATCACGTATTAGTATTTTGACAGGCATTCGTCCTGATTATACTTCATTACAAGAAAAGGTTCCCTCAAAATCAGGTTTATTTCCGGACGCCGTTTCGTTACCGGCCTTATTTAAAGCGAGCGGTTACCAAACAATTGGTATGGGTCGCATCTACATGAATGCGACCGATGATAAGGAAAGTTGGAGCAGCCCCGTTTGGATACCAAGCGGAAAATGGGGTGGTCGTGGTTATTTTAATCCGGAAACCATCGCCGCATTGGCGGCATCCGATGATAAATCTGGACGCGGGCCAGCCTACGAAGTTGGCATATATCCCGATGTGCATTATCCAGATCAATTAGTGGCAGCGCATGCCATTGAAGAATTACAGCGCCTGCAATCACAACCATTTTTCATGACCATTGGATTTACCGCACCACATTTACCCTATTCGGTACCTAAAAAATATTGGGATATGCATGAGCACACCGCATTAAAAAATGCCGCCCTATGGCCTACCGGCATGCCAGATATTGCAGGACACTCATCAGCAGAACTGCGTCAGTATACCGGCATTCCTAAATCAGGGCCGCTTGATCGCGAATTAGCACGCACCTTAGTGCGCGGTTATTATGCCAGCGTATCCTATATTGATGAACAAATTGGGCGTGTCCTAACTGAAATAGATCGCTTAGCATTAACTCAAAATACCATTATAGTGTTATGTAGCGATCATGGTTATAAAATTGGCGACTACGGGGCGTGGACAAAATTTACCAGTCACGAAATTGATCTTCATACGCCACTTATCATGATGGGGCCCGGAATTCCCGCCAATACAGCCACCAATTCATTAACGGAATTAGTCGATATTGTTCCAACCCTGGCAACTATGTGCGGACTGCAGATTCCAAAAACCAGCGAAGGACTTTCGCTTACACCTTTATTTTCCGATTCTGGAAGCACCTGGAAACGCGCCGCCTTTAGTTTAACACCGCGTGGTGCCATGATTGGTTATAGCATGCGCACTGACCGATGGCGCTACACCGAATGGATTACCGGTAATTTATATGATGGCAGCTATCAGGTCATGAGCCGCGAATTATACGATCACCAAACCAGTAGCATCGTAAGCCAAAATCTCGCTGATTTACCAGAAAATCGCGATCTCGTAAAACATCTCGCCCAACAATTACGCTGCGGCTGGAAACATGTGCGCCCTAGTAAAGGAAAATAATTTTTTCACACGGAGGAAAGGAGATAAATCAGAACTACTTTTATGAAAGCTCCAAATCCTAATAATTATAGGATCAAAAAAAATACATAACAACGTTCACATCAATATTGATTAACTAATTCACAATAACTAAATCCGCAAAGCGGATGACGCCCGGCCAGCCCGGTGCTTCAGCGCCGGGAATAAGACCGACACCAATTTTCAAAGCCCCAACGGGGCGACGCAATAACATTAAATGCGTCGCCCCGTTGGGGCTTATTTATTGTAAAATGACAATTTCCCGGCGCTGAAGCACCGGGCTGGCCGAGCACCGTCCCCGTTGGGGACTACATATATGTCGCTCACATTTACATATGCACTTAGTATTTCACAATTTTTGAAAAATTACTCTCCGTTAGCTCCGTTCCTCCATGTAAATTTTCATCGCTTATTCTTACCGAATCGGCTTACGTCCATGCGCTTCCATTGGCGTTTCGTCAGGAACTTTTAATTCTTTGCGCAAACGTACCAATTCCGCCGTGAGATGTTGTTGCGCCTCTGCATAGGCAGGATCGCCGTACACGCTCTTCATTTCTTGTGGATCAGTTAACGTATCAAATAATTCCATATAGTCTTCGCCGGTGCCATAAAATTTAACTAATTTATAGCGTTCGGTGACGACGCCTTCATGTGGGCGCACTTTATGTGGACTTGGATATTCATAATAGTGGTAATAAAAGGATTGTCGCCAATCAGTTGGATTTTCTCCTTTAAATATCGGCATTAAACTGCGGCCTTGCATACGTTCATGAGCTGGAACGCCTGCAACGTCACACATGGTCTGCGCAACATCTAATAGTGACACTAATTGATTATTGACACTACCGGGTTTGATCACGCCTGGCCACCGAACGACAAACGGTGTACGCAAGCTTTCTTCAAATATCCAGCGTTTATCAAACCATCCATGTTCACCTAAAAAGAAGCCTTGGTCAGAGCAATAAATAACTAAGGTATTTTCTAATAAACCCTCATCCTCTAATTTTTTCATCACACGACCTACATTTTCATCAACGCCTTTAACGCAGGCTAAGTAGTCATGCATATAGCGCTGATATTTCCACCGTATTAATTCTTTCCCCTTTAAATTAGCAGCGCGCATTTTGGCGTTTCGTGGTTCGTAATAAGCATCCCATTTTTCTTTTTGTTCGGTGGTTAAACGCTTCGGGGCAATTAATTTCACATCGCGCTCAGTCATGGTAACATCTATCGACATATCCTGATCTTTTTCAGCAATGCCTCGTCCACTATAATTATCAAATAAGGTTTCTGGCTCAGAATAAACGCGGTCATTGTCAAAACCTAAATGGCGCAGTGCGGGCTCCCATTCACGATGCGGCGCTTTATGTTGTGACATTAAGAGGAACGGTTTATTTTTATCGCGCTTATCAAGCCATTCGAGTGACAAATCGCCAATAATATCACTACAATATCCTTCGACCTTAACTTTTTCGCCCATTTTTATAAAATCAGGATTATAGTACGCACCTTGCCCTGGAAGTATTTGCCAGAAATCAAAGCCTTGCGGCAAACTACTAATATGCCATTTGCCAATCATGGCTGTTTGATAACCAGCTGCTTGTAATAATTTTGGAAAGGTAACTTGATCACCATCAAATTTACTATTCGAATTATTATATTGACCATTAATATGAGAATAGGTTCCGGTAATAGTCGTCGCCCGACTAGGTCCACAAATAGAGTTCGTCACCAAACAACGATCAAAGCGCATGCCTTCATTGGCTATCCGATCAATTTCAGGTGTCTGTAATAATTTACGCTTTTCATTATAGGCACTAACCGCTTGTGTGGTGTGGTCATCGGAAAAGAAAATAACAATATTAGGTCGTTTTCCTTCAGCCGCTGTAATTACATGTGTCAAAGCAGCTAACACGACAAGTGAGAGAACGGTTCGTGCTAAAGCACTGTCACTAATTCTATATTTCATATATGCTCCCTGTTTTATATACGCGAATGAGGGGCGAATCGTTGACACAAATTAAAAAATATTCAACCATTAAATTGGTTTCATAACCATTATAATGAGTGTCTCAAATATAACACAAAACAACCGCAGGTCATTTATCTGACCTGCGGTTATGCTAACGGGTAAGAACACATAGGTGTAATACCCAACAATTATTGCCAACGAAATTAGCCGACGTTTGCTGTTTCCATACTTGATATGATTGATGAACCCACAACTGGAGTCATGGTGTTAGATGATGGTTGCACGCCGATCATGGTTGATGCTTTAATTAATAAATCACCAAGTGCTAAATCGACTGCACATCCAACTAAGGCTAACGATAACGCACCAATTAGACGACCATTTTCATCGCACAGTGGAACAGCACAGCGGCGCACACCATTTAAATTACGATCTAAATCCCATGCGACGCCTTTTGCACGGACACCCATTAATAAACGGGCGAACGCCGTATCATCGACATGATGTTTTGAGCGGCCATCTTCTGCCCACGTCCAACGACGTGTGGCAATTGGCGCGCTGGCAAATGCACCAGCAATTTGGGTAATCGCATCCGCTTCATCAAAATGACGAGTAAATCCAACACGCGCACGAACCGTGACGACTTGGCCGAATGGCTCAGCACGATCAATCATGACCATGCGGTCACCGCAATAAATATAAACTTCAACGGTATGTGGGACGCGCTCGACCAACCACGACACCGCTGCCATTGAGCGAGCTCGCAACTGTTGGCTAGCCGCATCAGATTCGACCAAATGCATGACCGCACGGTAGCGTTTCGTTGCTGGGTCGCGTACCACCACGCCCGCCATCGCAAGCGAACGCATAAGGCGCAAGACGGATGCCTTAGGCCAATTGAAGGTGCGAGCTAATTGTTCCAGCGAACAATTCCCTTCACGCACAAGATGGCGGAGGATGGTGATCCCGCGACCAAGTGCTGGTGCTGGATCTTCGTCTGTTGGTAGGCCTTGTTGTCTCATAGGAAATACCCGTTTCATAAGGGGGATAGACGGACAGACAGAAAAAGCAGACCTTTTTAGTTATTCGCTCAACTTTGAAGCGTATTCGTTCCAAAACTATGCGAACACCGGGGCTGCTGACGGCGACGGACCCTATGTGAAACAAGGCTTCTACATGTGAAGGATTTCGCGTCACAAAAGTTTGTCACAATTTATGCGCTAGGCACTGCTGGAAACTTTGTGCCTTTTTTCAAATCGTTAAAACATATACAAACCATTACAAATTCTTGCACTAGATATAAAAACCCTGTCGGTTTTCATGCCCTGTTTGTGTCCATTTTATGCCCTTAACACAGCGTGGTACACAACGCGACATGTGTCTCATCTAGCTATTCCGCGAACGGATTTTGCCTCATATCAGCTCTTTGCGCTCGCACCTCAGGCATAGCTCGAGGCCATTGGCAACCTCCCACTGGGCTGCAATTAATCATCGCCTGTTGCACAATTTCTGCATAACTTTTGCTAATTTTTTGGCCTTGTTGTGCTTTCAGAATCATGACTAACGCTAGCGAAACGCCTGGAAAATACCGCAGTCGGTCGATTGACCGTACCACATATGAACGCTAGCGTGCCGCCCCACCAACACGGACACGACTACTATGACCGTTATCACTGTGGCGATAAACTGGTACAGCACGCGAACTAGTGGCTGACGTCACAGCCACGATGGCTGCTGTACGTCAATAATTTTAATAATCACGAATTTTTTTAGAGGTTTTCAATGCCCACTTTTACTTTGCCTGACGGCAAACCCCTGTCGTTTGATAAACCAGTTTCCGGACGCGATATTGCTTTAGCAATTGGTCCAGGTCTCGCGAAAAAAGCTATCGCTATAAAATTAAATGGATCAGACATTGTTGATTTAGCGCGCGTGCTCTCAGACGACGCCATCGTCAGCATTATTACTGCGACAAATGATAATCCCGACGCCTTATTTGTATTACGACACTCAGCTGCGCACGTCTTAGCAGAAGCGGTTTGTTTATTATATCCAAAAACTCGTTTGGCTTATGGCCCTGCAATCGACGACGGCTTTTTTTATGACATGCAAGTGCGCAATGCGAAGGACGAAGCGGTCTCGTTAACTGATGAAGATTTCGCTAACATCGAAGCGAAAATGAAAGAAATTGTAAAAGCGGATCGCCCATTTACCCGCACTGATTATTCGTGCGATGCAGGTTTAGCACGTACAGCAAATGATAAATATAAACAAGATAATGCTGAGCGTGCGATTGCGAAAGGCGCAAAAACCATTTCATTTTATTCCACCGGTACACCTGGTGAAGCATGGGAAGATTTATGCGCAGGTCCGCATGTCCCATCTACTGGCGTTCTGAATTCATTTAAAGTTATGAGCATTGCCGGTGCATATTGGCACGGTGATCACACCAGTGATCAATTGACACGCATTTATGGTACCTGCTTCGCTGATGATAAGGGTTTGAAAACCCACCTCATGCGCATTGAGGAAGCAAAAAAACGTGATCATCGCAAACTCGGCAAAGAGATGGAATTATTTCATGTCGATGAAGAAAACCCTGGGCAAATATTTTGGCATGCCAAAGGGTGGTCTATTTATCGCGTGTTAGAAGATTACGTGCGCGCCAAAGTAAATGCGCATGGCTATGTCGAAGTAAAAACACCATCCGTTATGCCACAATCGTTATGGGAACGTTCCGGACACTGGGCAAAATACCACGACAACATGTTTGTCACGGAAAGTGAAAAACGTTTCTTTGCCTTAAAACCCATGAACTGCCCTGGGCACATCGAAATATTTAAACAAGGCATCAAGAGTTATCGCGATTTACCTTTGCGCATGGCTGAATTCGGTTCCTGCACCCGCAATGAAATCAGCGGTGCGCTGCATGGTATTATGCGCGTGCGTGGTTTTGTCCAAGACGATGCGCATATTTTCTGTACGGAAGAACAAATTCCACAAGAGGTCGCCGATTTCTGTAATTTACTCAAAGAAATTTATAAAGATTTTGGTTTCGGTGATGATCGCGTTATTGTTAAATTTAGTACGCGCCCAGAAGTGCGCGTCGGTAATGATGAACAATGGGATCGCGCCGAAAAAGCTTTAGCTGATGCCTGCGCATTTGCTGGACTTGCTTATGAAGTTGCTCCTGGCGAAGGCGCTTTTTATGGACCGAAATTAGAATTTACCTTAGTCGATGCGCTTGGTCGTCATTGGCAATGCGGCACCATTCAAGTGGATTATCAATTACCATGCGCCGATCGATTAAATGCGACCTTTATTGGTGAAGACGGCAACAAGCATCATCCCGTTATGTTACACCGCGCTATCTTAGGCAGCTTGGAACGTTTTATCGGTATCTTAATTGAACATTTTGCTGGGAAGTTTCCGCTGTGGTTAGCACCAGAACAAATTCGTTTGTTACCAATTACTGATGACCAACTTGCCTATGCGGAACAAGCAGCAGCCCAATTAAAAGATGCCGGGCTGCGCGTGACGGTTGATCACAGTGCTGACAAATTGGGCGCAAAGATTCGCCAAGCACGCAACGACCGCGTCACCTATTTCGGTGTGGTCGGCGCACAAGAAGTCACCGATCAAACCATCGCGCTGCAATCGCAAAATGGCGCTAAAATCGGTACCTTCCCCGTTGATGACGTCATTGTGCGTTTGCTTGAAGAAATAGCCGAGAAAAAAGCACCTGAGTCTGCTGAAACGACTAATTAATACTTGGTAAATAGTACTCAGATAAATAAGAGCGGCACAAAAAATGTCGCTCTTATTTTTTAGCTATTCATTTGCCATAACGTGATGTTGAGCACGGTAGCAAAACTCACCCAGGCAAGATACGGCACTAATAAAATTGCCGCTAATTTATGTACGCGCCAAAATAAGACGCTCGTCGCTACAATAGCCATCCATAATAAAACGATATCGATTAAGGCCCACAATGGTTGGTGCAGTCCAAAAAATAATGGCGTCCACAAGGCATTAAAAATTAATTGCACTATAAAAACACTGAGCGGCCAACGGTGTTGCGTAAATCCCCCACGTCGCCATATCTGCCAAACTGACACGGCCATCATCGTGTACAGCAAACTCCACACCGGACCAAATACCCACCCGGGTGGATTCCATGATGGTTTTTGCAACGACGCATACCAATCACTTGGCGGCCAAAAAGCACCGCATGCCGGCGCTAAAAAACAAATGACCACACAGATAGCAAGGCCTGCTATATCTTTTCCACGCGTATTATTTTTTTCCGATGCGACTGATGTCATATACTACATAGTAGAACTACTATAATGAGGAACAAGCTGAGTTTGGTCGCTTTACTACACAAAAGTACACAAAAGAACAGGCACAGCTTTCAAACACGCTCTCCAAGTGCTGCTTTTCTTTTATTAATGATGTGTATTAATCGCACCTAATTATGAGAGGCAAACTGCTTTTTAAAAAATATTGTCCTTTTTTAAGTGCCTTATTTATCATGGTCGGTTGCACGTATCGCGATTCTGTCACCTATCATCTGTGGCAAGATACGGGTAAAGAAGAATATGTATTGGTACCCAAAAGCCATATTACTTTAAATCAACTCGCCGAAATGCGACAACAAGGCATTCGCTTCTATCAGCACACTGATGATGAGTATTTTATTGAAAGGAAACGCAGCACCGGATCGATTGTCATGGAATACAGTTTTAAATCCCTGGCAACTCCTGTGACATTGGCCATAGATGGGACGATTCTTTATGCTTATATTGCTTTAAGTAATGTACAGGTTTCCAAGTAATTATAATTTACCTTTATGAAATACTGCTCATTCATTCCTCTGGTGCTTTTGTTACCTTTTCTTTTTGTTTCATGTAGCCGTAATTACAACCATACGCATTCACCGACTACTCCTGCCAACAATAATAGCCTAGTTTTTGGCCAACAGGTAAATGGCGTTCAAATTGGTTTATCTCAACATCCCCTTATTACTCAATCGTCCATAATAATACAAAGCGCTGTACGTTCGGAATCGTCATTGTTAATAAACCCCACATCATTATCGAATCATATACGTGTATGCAATGCGAACGATGCACTTATTCGCCCAGAAAGAATTGCTCTCATTGATCCAATAGCTGATAACCCTGATGACTATATGCGCATTAGCGGCGATTCTCTCACGACCATTACCATAGCGTACGATGCTGATTTTTTATATTATAATCTATTAAAATATAAAATTCCTAATGATCGAATTATAAAATTGCAGTGTGTATTAATTGGTGGTTATTTTGGTGACTCTCTATCGCTTAATAACATCTGGTATGGAAATGCTTATTCGCCAGTGATTAAGGCTGAGCTGCCACTCATAACACAATAAAAGTATCAGCTGAGAAATGCGCCGAATGTACTGAGAGGCTGACGTCTCTGGTGCTGTTCCGTTTATTAGCTTTATTATAACTATTGCTGAAAAGCTTCCCTTATTGGCGGAAAAATCAGACTCCGGTTGGCGGTAAGTATATGACCCTTTCCATAACGCCGATCAATCCAAATTTCATATAATGAGCTGCCCCATGCGATTACTTCTCATAATATTTTCCCTTTCTACGTGGTTAAGTGGATATGCTCAAGAAAAGCATTTATTTATTCTCTCTGGGCAGTCCAACATGTACAAAATGGATCACAAAATTTCGTTTCTTCCGGCGGTTGCCGAAGCATTTGGCCAAGAAAATGTAATCGTTGTAAGGAACGCTAAGCGCGGTGCACCAATTCGTGGGTGGTATAAGGATTACAAATTCCCAGAGAGTATGGCAGCAGAAGAGCAAGCAACAAAAGATAAAATTGAAGAAAAGAAAAAAGAAGGAGAAAATTCAGAATATGGATTTCTCTATGATCGTTTAATGACCAGCGTAAATAAGGCGATTGAAGGTAAATCTTTCGATACCGTTACATTTATTTGGATGCAGGGCGAATCGGATTCGGGAAAAGATTTCCCCTCAGTTTATGCAAATAGCTTTAATAGCATTGTTAAGCAACTGAAGGTGGATCTTAAAGTTGATTCGATCAATATCGTTGTTGGTCGTCTCAGCGACTTCGGTAAAGAAGCTGGATGGGCGAAGATGCGCGACATTTTAGTCCAGGTTGCCGCCGATGCGCCGCATGGTGCATGGGTCGATACCGATGATCTCAATGACAAAGAAGTCAACGGAGAGACCAAAAACGATCTGCACTACACCAAAGAAGGCTATGAAATATTAGGGAAACGATTTGCGGAGAAAGCCATTGAACTGATAAAAAATAAAAAGACCGCAGCTAATAAATAATAATTTATTATTTAGTCACATGCTATTTAATCGTCACGCCGTGGTCATCTCCGTCATTTGTCACCCCAAACGGCACATGCACAGTCGGCGCTGCATCCGCCGCTAATTTTGCATTGGCTGGTTTATCATCGAAAAATAAATGCGGGCGGAATTTTTTCAGCACGCGATCTTTGGGTAAATCACCAATAAAATATGATTCGTCTACCGTAACATCCCAAGCACGTAACGATGCGATAACGCGGCGATCGGCTGGCGCACTGCGTGCAGTAATTATCGCGGTGCGAATAAGCGGCTTATAATCTTTTTGTTGTGCTTGTCGTAAACGTTCCGCGGCTTGCACCGCTGCAATTTGTCGCAGCAAACGTTGTAGTGGTCCTGGGGATAATCCTAAATGCGATTGTTCCCGCTCATTTTCATGAAAGCGCGCCAATCCTTGTTCTTTATAAAATCGTTCGCCAGCATCGTCAGCTAAGACGCCATCAAAATCAAAACCTAAACGTAATTCATCATCATCGTCATCCATGACCATCCCAGGCATGACGCGTCCAGCTGGAAATCCAAGTGCGATGGCTTCCTTCACATCATTCGGATTACCGGATAAAAATAAACTCGCTTCAAAGACATCTATATATGGCCACGGTGGACGACCTCCGGTAAATACCGCCCGAGAAATTGCTAATTGATAATGATCTAAACTATTACGAACACGCACACCCGTATCGGGATCATTGCGTGATAATAAAACCACTTCGACTAATGGTTCGGATGCAATG
>JAHEDF010000501.1 GCA_024641365.1 Planctomycetota bacterium
CAGTGCGTGGCTGGGCGATCGACAATTTCATGAGGCCGTACAGGCGATGTATCGCTACAATCGTTCGGGAGCAGATTTCTTCCGACGCAAATTAAATGTTGGCTACAATAAGGCGACTAACTTTGTTGAACAATTAGAAGACCTGGGATTCTTAGGTCCACAAAAAGGTACCACTGCCCGTGAAATATTAAGAACGTGGGATGACTGGGTAGAATTGCTAAAAGAAAATGGCGTGACGTGGGATGAGGAAGACGACCTTTATCACAATCCTTTAGAAATTCGTTCGTAGCGTTTTTTGAGGGCTCAGCTCTCGCGCTCAGGGGCAATTTGACCCCATTTTGGTTTTAGTGTGTTAGTTTCGGTCAAATGATTGTTTATTTTGACAATGAAAAATTTTATTGGCCTAACAAAAGCCTGCCTTTATGTCAGCATTTCGTAATGCATGTCATTTTTTTTTAAATAATAGTCTCAAGTGAATCAGCGTGTTATAAATCCGTGTCATATAGATGTCATGATGTGTGATGCTGATAGTGCGTATGGCGGAAAACTGACCCTGTGTGGCCTAAAAAAATCACAACGATTCATAAAGCTATCACTCTTGCTTAAAAACTCATCGGCTTAACACCCGCTCTATTCAGTTAAGGGTACCGTAACCATAAAAAATACACTATGTAAAATCTTATTTTATATTGGCACCTAGTCGTCTTTGTAAAAAGTAATTGTTCATATGCAAACAGGTTGTTGCCGAATTTTTCAGTTTGCTTATTAAATGCAGGCTACGTGTTAGCCATTAAATTCTGTAGGCGATGTCTGCTGAACTCTCGGGAAAGCAAATGGGTAATGCCTACTGCCGGATAGCCGCGGATAGCCGCACTATTTCTTACTCTCACATTCAGGAAACCATCATGAGAAATATTAGTATTTTTGTAGGTAAAGTGTTACAAAAACATATTGGTCAATTACATAAACAAATTAAACTTATACTACTTCCGCTGGCGATTACGGTTGCCTGTACGTTGTCGGCTTTTTCTGCCTCGGCGAATGTCAATGTTTTGATTGTTGGATCAACAGGCGATACCACAAATTCTGGATATGTATCTGGTAATTCAAAAGCATTTGATCCTTCATCAATTAGAACACATTTACAAAATATTTTACAAGGTGCTAGTTTAGGTTCCGTTAATGTGGAAGTAGAAAATCGTGGCTCTCCTTACGGTCTTGCTGCATGGTTTCACTATCCAACTCCAGCAGGCGTCGAAACGACCACGCGCTGGCCAAAATTACGAGGCGAAAGTGGAACGGATTGGGATTATGTTATTGTAATTGGCGACCCATATACGATGGAATATATGCCAGGCTTATATGCACATGGTGCTGCCATGGTTGCGCAGGAAGTCGCCAAAGGCGGAGCAGAAACGGTTTTACTCATGCCGTGGCCAGCCAGTACATCCAGTTCGACTGTGGCTCATTATAAAGAAGTTGTTTACCGTGCCGGACGCAGTGGTCCTTATAAAGTTGCGCCAGCGGCATTAGCGTGGCAGGCAGCTGGTTCGCCAACTGGTGCGACACATCCATTATCAACTAATGGTGCATTTATCGCAGCCGCAGCAATTTATAGTACCATTTGGAATCAAAGTGCCAGTGCCTCAACATATGTGTACAATGATGCACTTGCAGACCTTACTCACACAACTGTCACGACTAATAATAATAACGCTAACCAATATACCGGTGATATTTCATTTCAAAATCCATTTTTAATGCTTGGCGATAAACGACGTGATGTGCATTTCAGTGAAAAAGGAACCAGTACGGAGCAGGATTTTAAAGGTTCAGTTGTCGCAGCTATGAATCGTGCACGCGTAACCTTCAATCATGGCTCATATAGTGACAAATATACCAGCAACACGCCAGAAGATGACGCGAAAGGGTGGCCTGTCGCTAATCCCATGCCGATAGCATGGAATCATGGCAGAAAATTTTCCGAAGTAGCGAAAGAATACGTTACCAATCCGTCGTACTGGCAGCTCGGAATGGGTTTTAAATATCAGTATAATACATGGGCTAATACGGCTGAGCAGGCAAACGATACGCACCTTGGCCAAATTTTATCGCAGGATATCGATTTGGCTGATTATATGCGAGCAGCGAATAATATGGGAGCGGGTCAACATAGCTCTGCGCGTATTATTCCATGGCGATTAATTTGGGGTCAAATACATCACTATGATGGCACGTTGAATCCGCTGCGCGATGGTTCTGGGCCACACATGAATCATGATCTACATAAAGCAGTCGGCACCTATATGTATACGATGTATTCCGGACGATGTCCGCTAGATCCGGAGCCAACGACAATGACTACAACCTGGATGGCGCAGAAATTCGGTTATGAAATGGCGTGGCGAGCAGGACGCTGCCAAACGCGTGCCCCAGGATTTAAAGTTGTGCCATCTGCAGCCACGAAAAAAACTATTAATGCTGGTACCACTGAAATAATGACGGTGCAATTTATATTTAAACCACTGAGTAATGTAACAGTGAATATTACGAGCAGCGATCCGTCGGTTGCGAGTGTTTCTCCATCGCAACTTATATTTACGCCAACTAATTATAAAAATCCTCAAAGTGTTACCGTTAGTGTGTTGCCAAATATTAGTGCGGACCAAGCTTTTAATGTAATTTATAATACCGTTTCGAACGACGAAGCTTGTAACAAAGTGTCTGATTCCTGGGAATACAACGCAATCGCATCGACGTTGCCAATCGTGTCGTGGACCACGCCAAGTCAGACATCAACCAATGAAAGTGGTTCTATGTTGGTAACTGCGCAGCTATCAAAAACCAGCGGAGTGGATGTAACGATTCCTTTCACGGTAAGTGGAACAGCTTCTGGTACTGATCGCACCGTTTCGGCTAGCCCATTAATTATTCCAGCTGGTTCATTATCAGCTCAAGTAACAATAAATATTACCCCTGATACCATAGATGAGCCTGATGAAACGGTTATTCTTACCATGGGTGCCGTAACAGGTGCAAATAAAGGTGCGACCTATGTGCATACAGCCACGATTAAGGACGATGATAATCCTGTGCCCACCGTGTCAGTAGTTGCGACTGATAATGCGGCGACAGAAGCAGTTGGAAATAATGGTGAATTTACTTTTACGCTCAGTAGTATGTCTGCGAGTCCAACGACGGTGAATTTCACCGTGGGGGGCAGTGCCACTAG